>CALWEB010000131.1 GCA_944376955.1 uncultured Agathobaculum sp.
AACCGTACTTTATCTTTCGATAAAGTACGGTAATCTGGCGGAGAGTCAGGGATTTGAACCCTGGAGACGCTCATCACGCCTACACGATTTCCAATCGTGCGCCTTCGACCACTCAGCCAACTCTCCAGATATTCATTTGTTCTCACAAAGGACAAGAAATATTATACCCGACAGTTTCCCATTCGTCAAGTACTTTTTCATTTTTTCTTTTTATTTTCTTTCCCGCACTTTTCCTCCCGCAAAATACGCCCTGCGCCACCGGCGCAGGGCGTATTTCTTTTACTTCTGGAACTGCGACCGCACTTCCATATACTGCACAATCTCTTCCACTACACCGTCAAAGCCCAGCACACCGCTGTTGAGCGACAGGTCATAATTGCGCGCATCATACCAGTCGTGGCCAGTGTGATGCTTGTAATACTTTGCGCGATAGTCGTCGATCTCTGCAATCTTGCGCACCACTTCGTCCTCCGGCAGAGAATCTACCTTCATGGCCTGCTCCAGACAGAAATCCGGGTCGGCATGGACAAACACGCGCACCACATCCGGACGGCCTTTGAGTACATAGTCCGCACAGCGTCCGATCAACACACACGGTCCCTGATCGGCCAGCTTGCGGATGATCTTCGCCTGATAGTCAAACAGTGCATCATCCCGTAAATATGCCTTGGAGGAATCGCTCGGCAGCGGCAGATCCCCTTTGTAACGGCTTTTCAAACGCGTAATCAGATCGGGCTTGAGGCGCTCATCGGTAAACAGCATGGCATTGATACCGCTGTCCTCAGATGCCATTGTAATGATCTCGCGGTTGTAAAATGGGATATGCAGCCGGTCTGCCAACATTTTGCCAACCGTCTTGCCGCCCGAACCATACTGACGAGCGATGGTGATAATGTACGGATTCATACGTATTCCCCCTTATTCACCCAGATATGCCTTTTTGATTGCGTCATCGTTGAGCAGGTCGGACGCCTTGCCGGTCTTGACGATCTTGCCGGTTTCCAGCACATACGCGCGGTCTGCGATTGACAGCGCCTTCTTCGCGTTCTGCTCGACCAGCAGCACGGTCGTGCCGGCGGCCGAAACCTCCTGAATGATTTTAAATACCTCACCGACAAACAACGGGGACAGGCCCATCGACGGCTCATCGAGCAGCAGGATGCGCGGCTTGGCCATCAGCGCACGGCCCATGGCCAGCATCTGCTGCTCGCCACCGGACAGCGTGCCGGCCGGCTGGTTCTTTCGCTCTTCCAGGCGGGGAAACCGCTTGTAAACGTCGGCCAGCGACGCCTCCACCTCGCTCTTGGGGCGGGTATACGCGCCCATCTTGAGGTTTTCGCGCACGGTCAGCCCCGCGAATACGCGGCGGCCTTCCGGCACATGGCTCATGCCCAGGCGCACGATTTCGTGGCCGGGCTTTTTGGTGATATCCTTGCCTTCAAAGGTCACCGTACCGCCCTTACTCGGCAGCAAACCGGTGATTGTATGCAGCGTCGTGGTCTTGCCCGCGCCGTTCGCGCCGATCAGCGCAACGACCTCGCCCTCGTTTACCTCGAAGGAAACGTCGCGCAGCGCGTGAATCAGGCCGTAAAATACGTTGATATCCTTGACTTCCAGCATTGCCATTTGGGTTTCCTCCTTTCTTATTCGCCGAGGTAGGCCGTAACGACCTCCGGGTTTTTGAGCACTTCGCTCGGCGTGCCCTCGGCCAACAGACGGCCGAAGTTGAGCACATACAGGTATTCACAAATGCCCGAAACCAGCTTCATATCATGTTCAATCAGCAACACGGTCACACCGAACTTTTTCCGCACCAGTTCAATGGTCTCCATCAACTCTTCGGTCTCGTTCGGGTTCATGCCCGCTGCCGGCTCGTCAAGCAGCAGCAGCTTAGGATCGGTCGCCAAGGCGCGCGCAATCTCCAGCTTGCGCTGCTTGCCGTAGGGCAGGTTCGCCGCCTTATAATCCGCGACGTTTTCCAGCCCGAACACCTCCAGCAGCTCCATCGCGCGGCCATCCATCGCGTGTTCCTTCTTGCGATAGGAGCCGAGGTGCAGCAGGCTTTCCGCCAGCGTGTAGGTGATCTCGTTATGCAGGCCGGTCTTGACGTTGTCCAGCACGGACAGGTTGGAGAACAGGCGGATGTTCTGGAACGTACGCGCCACACCCATCTTGCAGATATCGTGCGGCTTTTTGCCGATCAGGTTCTGGCCGTCTAATCGGATACCGCCATCGGTCGGACGGTATACGCCGGTCAGCATGTTGAACACGGTGGTCTTGCCCGCGCCGTTCGGCCCAATCAGGCCGACCAAGCCGCCCTCTTCGATTTTCATGCTCAGCTCATCGACGGCGCGCAGGCCGCCGAAGGAAATGCCAAGCGAAGTAACTTCCAGCATTGCCATGGTCACGCGCCCTCCTTTTCGTTTTTCTCCAGCTTTTCCATCTGTTTCATGCCGCGCTTTTCAAGCAGACGCGCCTTGAGCGAGGAGTTATTGAACAGCATCATCGCAATCAGCAGGATTGCATAAATCAGCATACGGTAACTGTTGACCGCACGCAGCAGCTCGGGCAGCAGGGTCAGCAGGGTTGCCGCGATAATCGAGCCCCAGATGTTGCCCAGACCACCCAGAACGACGAATACCAGAATCAGGATGGAGGTATTGAAGTCGAACTTGGCTGCCGTGATGGTGGAATAATTCATGGCATACAGCGCGCCCGCCATACCTGCAAACGCCGCAGAGATGACGAAGGCCATTAGTTTGTAATGCGTGGTGGAAATACCGATCGAATCGGCTGCAATCTTGTTGTCGCGCACCGCCATGATCGCGCGGCCCGAGCGGCTGTTGATCAGATTGAGGATGATAAAGAGCGTGATCAAGATCAGCACAAAGCCCCAGGTAAAACTGGACAGCTTGGAAACGCCCGAAACGCCCATCGGCCCGTTGATGATCATCTTGCCGCCATCCGCCAGCTGGAATTTCTGCTCGAGGATGCTGAAGTGCAGGCCGGATGCGTCCTTGCCGATATACAGCACGTTAATGATGTTTTTGATGATCTCACCGAACGCCAGCGTCACAATCGCCAGATAGTCACCCTTGAGGCGCAGCACCGGCACGCCGACGATCACGCCCGCGATGGCAGCGCAGATCGCGCCCACGATGATCGCAAGGATCAGGCGCACCACGCCGGACGGAACCGTATCCGCCAAGCTCGTGGTTACCACGATGCCGGAGAACGCGCCCACCGACATAAAGCCCGCGTGGCCGAGCGACAGCTCGCCCAGAATACCAACCGTCAGGTTGAGCGATACCGCCATGATGATATATGCGCAGATCGGCACCAGCAAGCCCTTCATCGAGCTGGAAATGCTGCCGGTCAGCACCAGCGCCTGCACCACAACGAATGCAACAATGACAATACCAAAGGAAAGCAGCGTGTCGCGTCCGCTGCGGGAGGCGGCATACTTTTTCAGTTTTTGCATGTTTTCCGCCCCCTTAAACCTTTTCGCTGACGTGCTTGCCAAGCAGGCCGTCCGGCTTGACCAGCAGCACAATGATCAGCACCGCAAACACAATCGCGTCCGACAGCTGGGTGGAAATGTACGCCTTGGCGAAAATCTCAATCACGCCCAGCAAGATGCCGCCCAGCAGCGCGCCCGGGATCGAACCGATGCCGCCGAATACGGCCGCGGTAAATGCCTTGATGCCGGGCATCGAACCGGTCGTCGGCAGCAGGGTCGGATAGGCCGAGCAGAGCAGCACGCCCGCAATCGCCGCCAGACCGGAGCCGATGGCAAAGGTCAGCGAAATCGTCGTATTGACGTTGATACCCATCAACTGGGCCGCGCCCTTGTCCTCGGACACCGCACGCATCGCCGTGCCCATCTTGCTCTTGCCGGTGAACAGGGTCAGCGCGACCATAATCACAACACACGCCAGCACCGTCACAATCGTCACGCGTGTGATGGTCAGCTGCCCACCGAACAGCTGGATCGGGTCGCCGCCGACCACCGAGGTAAAGCTCTTTGTGCTCGAGCCCCAGATCAGCAGCGCCGCATTCTGCAAAAAGTAGGAAACACCGATTGCCGTGATCAGTACGGCCAGCGACGGCGCCATGCGCAGCGGCTTATACGCCAGACGCTCAATGACCACGCCCAGCACCGTGCAGACCACAACCGCCAGCAGCACGCCTGCAATCGGCGGCCAGCCCAGATAGGTCGTGGCACAGAAGCACATATAGCCGCCGACCATGATGACATCACCGTGCGCAAAGTTCAGCATTTTTGCAATGCCGTAGACCATCGTGTATCCCAGCGCGATGATCGCGTAAATGCTTCCCAGACTGATGCCGTTGATCAGATGATTGAGAAAGCTCATGGTTTCATACACCTCAAATCTTTTTCATTTCTCTTATCCGTTTGTGGGATGGGGCGGTGGCTTGGCAGTGCGGTCAAGCCGTCGCCCCACCCCATAATGCCGGTAAACGGAAAAATGGACAAAGGAGGGCCCGTCGTACTATACGGCGCCCTCCTCTGCTTCTTACTTACGTGTTGTGTTGCGTGTGCGCGCCGCGCACACCATTTGCGGTATCCAAGGAGAACAGCGTACCCCTCAGACCGTTTTTACATACCTACGTATGCGCCGTTCTCAATAACCATGCCCTTCGGGCTCTTGGAAACCGCACCGATGGTGTCCCAAGTCATGTTCTCACCAGTCAGGCCGTTAAAGGTCATGGAGGTGAACTGCGCGATCATCGCGTCGCACAGCTCTTCGTTGGACATGTCGGGCGTTGCGCCGGCAGCCTCAAGCGCCTGTGCATAAGCGTAAATGCAGTCATACGCATCCGCTGCGAACTGGTTCGGAATCTCGCCGTATGCTTCCTGATACTTGGTCACGAAAGAAACGGTCTTGTCATCGGTAGCGTCCGCATTGAACGGGGTCAGCAGCATAACGCCTTCAGCCAGAGTGGTATCGAAATTCTCAACCGTCAGGATGCCGTCCATGCCGTCCACGCCGAAGAACTTCGGTGCGTAACCCATCGCATTGGCCTGCGTCAGGATCAGGGATGCCGGAGTGTAGTACATCGGCAGGAACACCAGGTCTGCGCCCTTGTCCTTCGCGTCGTTCAGCTGTACCGAGAAGTCGGTCGCGGAAGCGTCGGTAAAGGTGGTTTCGGAAACGATGTTCAGGCCCTTTGCCTGCGCCTCGGCAACAAACTTGTCGTGAATGCCGGTGGAGTAAACATCGTCATTCTTCCAGATGATCGCAATCTTGGTGCCAAGCTGCTGATCCGCAATATAGTCTGCGGAAGCGGTGCCCTGGTTCGGGTCAGCGAAGCACATCTGGAACACATTGTCCTTACCCTCGGTGGTAGCCACGGAGGAAGCCGACGGGGTCAGCGCAAAGATGCGGTCCGCATAGATATCGGTCGAAATTGCCTCGCAGGGCTTGGAGGTAACCGAACCCAGGGACAGCTGCATTCCCCAGTCCTTCAGGTTGTTGTACGCGTTGACGGCCTTCTCGGTGTTGTTCTCGTCATCCTCGAACTTCAGCTCGATCTGGATGCCGCCCTGGGCGTTGATCTCATCCGCCGCGATCTGCGCACCGCGCGCAACCGCGTTGCCGTAAATCGCCGCATCGCCGGTCAGCGGAGAGGTGCCGCCGATTTTGAACGCCGCGCCGGAAGCGCTGCCCTCATCGGTGTTCCCTGCATCCGTGCCCGCGGTATTGCCGCCGCAGCCAGCCAGCGTACCGACCAGCATCATGCCGGCCAGCAACATGCTGAGACTTTTCTTCATGATAATCTTCTCCTTTACTGTATAATCTCCCCCGCCCCGCAGAACCTTTATTTCTGTAAAGCGTTAAGATTATTTTTTATTATACTACGTTTTTGCCAAAACGGCATTGTTATTTTCAATTTCCGGGTAATTTCAGGCAAAATACCGATTATCTTTTGAACAAAAATGTAAATTTTGTGCTTTCTTCCGAAAAACATTTGTCCGCCGTGCAAGGAATCATGCAACCGTTTTCAGGTCGGCGCAGGTTTCTTTGCATTCGCTGCCCCGATGGCCGCAGCCGCGCGGCCCGCAGCGCAAAAAAGCAGACCCGGACACCGTCCGGGTCTGCCCATGGATTCCGTTTGTCCCCGCCTTATTCCACCCGCTCCAGCAGGCAGACACAATGCGCCGCGATCCCCTGTTTGGCGCCGGTAAAGCCCAGTTTTTCCTCGGTGGTTGCCTTGACCGACACGCGGGATACCTCGCAGCCAAGCGCGCCGGCGATATTTTCGCGCATCTGCATGATATGCGGGGCGAGCTTGGGCGCCTGCGCCAACACCGTCGCGTCCAGATTGCCCAGCTGCC
>CALWEB010000132.1 GCA_944376955.1 uncultured Agathobaculum sp.
GGCGGCGATACCATGACCGATGCACAGAAAAACGCGATCGTGCGCGTGACCGCGGCGCTGCTTAAAAAGTTCGGACTCAGTCCGGAGAGCGGCGTCACCTATCACGCATGGTGGACAGAGGGCGGCATGAGTCTCGGTACTTATATCGCGGGCAGATCGTGCAAGACCTGTCCGGGCACGGCGTTTTTCGGCGGCAACACGCGCGCCAGCTATGACAAATGTCTCAAGCCGCTGCTAGTGGCGGCGATGAACGGGAGCTATCAGAAGGAGGACGACGAAGTGACCCAGAAGAAAAACGTCTGCATTGACGGCAAAAACTATACCTGCGATGTAATCATGAAGGAGGGCAGCAATTATGTCCAGCTGGCCGATCTGGCGCAGGCTGGGTACGACGTGACCTATGACGCCAAGACAAAGGTGCCGGGCATTGTCGCGCCGATGACACGACCGGGCGATATTGCGGTCGATGAGGAAACGCAGCAGGCGTTGGAAGCGGTGCAGCACGCCGCAGGTCTGACAGCGGAGACGATGGCATATCTGATGCAGTACCGGTACGGTGACGATCTGGTCAAGAAGCTGGCCGCCGCCGTGAAATAGCGGTGTTCAATTTGGACACGGGAAAGCCCCGACCGAGAGGTCGGGGCTTTCAGCGCGGGCGATAAAATGGGGATAAACCTAAAAAAGTCCTTGACAAACATTTACACCAGTGATAAACTGATTAAGTTGTGTGCCTGTAAGGGGTTATGGTGATAACAGCTTCAGAGCATAGCCTAAATCAGCGCCTACGACACAGAGTGGTGCAGTGGTTGAGGAAGCACCATTCAGATGGCATAATGCCAAGACGAGAGCGGCAGTTGCAAGACAAAATACGGCATATACCAATATAGGTGTATTTTGCTGACCACTAGGTGGAAGGTTTAATGTGTCGTTTTCGTGTTGCAACTGCCGCTTACATATGGGATGAAAAAATATCGGGAATCTGATATTACTCATATTATGTATCCCCTCCTTTTGACGAGTAATTATATGAGTCGTATGGTATTGCGTGATGTAAAAAATACAATGTCTCCCAAGGGACTTTGTCCGCTGCGCCATGATATCACATAATAAATCGATATGTCAACTGAGAAGCAAAACAGAGTGAAAAGATAGGCAAACATAAAATAAGTATGAGATGGTAAAATGCTGATAAAGATTTATATAAATTTTGTTGCCAAATTGTAACGAAACTTGTATAAACGTCTTGTTTGTCGATAATAAAGTTTTATCATCGTGATAAAAAATATTTATACGATTTTTTATTGAGAAATCTTGTAACAAATGTGCATATATGGAATTTAAATGACAGTTGTGCTCGATATTGAGATAATATTGATTTTTAACGCCAGAAATTGTTTTGCATATGTATACTTGCTTGTGAATAATAATTTTTTTGAATTTTTTCGTGCCTTAGCCATTTGGTTAAGGCTTTTTACATGTTGTTTAGTTTGCATTCCGCAAAGAATATGTTCAATAACTGATAAAGAAGTTTCTGGAATTATGTTGCAATATTGTTTCAATAATCAATATAGTTATGGTTCAATAGCTTAAGTAATACGTTAGTTTATTTAATAATCTGTGCTACGCCTCACACGCGAGAGGTCGTGGGTTCGAGCCCCGCCAACCCCACCAGAAACCGTTGCATTTTGCAGCGGTTTTTCTTTTTTCAACAAGAAAACGGCGCCGGGAAGGATTCCTCGGTGCCGTTTTGTGTTTTGTTTGCCCATCATCGGCCCAGTAGCCGGTTGAGGAATTTGCGCCAGCCGGGTTCCGGGGGCGTGGGATGTGCGGCCTGTTCGCGGGCTTGGTCAATGGCCTGCTGCATGAGCAGCACCTGTGCGCAGATCGGGTCGGGCACGGGCGGCTTTTTGCAATAGGTGCCGTCCGATTGCAGCACGCGTGCCTTGACCGTATCGTGCTGCATGGCGTACAGAATATCGTGCAGCCGTGCGCGCACTTCGGGCGAGTCAATCGGGCAGGCGATTTCCACACGGCGCTCGGTGTTGCGCGTCATCATATCAGCCGAGGAAATGTACATCTTCTCTTCTGCGCCGCGGCCGAACACGAAAATGCGCGAATGCTCCAAAAAGCGGCCGACAATGCTGGTGACCGTGATATTCTCGGTATGCCCCTCGACGCCGGGCAGCAGGCAGCAGATGCCACGCACAATCATTTCGATGTGGACACCTGCGCAGGAAGCGTCCCGCAGCTTGTGGATGATGTCGATATCGGTCAGCGAATTGAACTTGAGCAGGATATAGCCTTCGCTGCCGCGGGCAATCTGCTCGTCCATCAGCGCGAGGATGTTGCATTTCAGGCTGTTGGGTGCGACCAGCAGGCGGTCGTACTTGCCTTCCAGGTTGCCCAGTGCCATATTGTTGAAAAATGCACCGGCATCCGCACCGATTGACTCATCCGAGGTGATGAGCGATACATCGGTGTATTGTGTGGCGGTCTTCTCGTTGTAGTTGCCCGTGCCGACCTGTGTGATGTGGCGCACAGCGCCGCGCTCCTGCCGGGTAATCAGGCAGATCTTGGAATGTACCTTATAGTCTTCAAAACCATAAATGATCTTGCAGCCGGCTTCCTCCAGCCGTTCGGACCAGTCGATGTTGTTCTGCTCGTCAAAACGGGCACGCAGCTCGATCAGCGCGGTCACGTCCTTGCCGTTTTCGGCTGCGGCGCACAGGTATTCCACCAGCTTGGCTTTGCGCGCCAGTCGGTAGATCGTGATGCGGATGGACAGCACGGCGGGGTCGTTGGCCGCTTCACGGATCATCTGTAAAAACGGTTCCATGGATTCGTAGGGGTAGGAGAGCAGGATATCCCGTTTGAGTGCGGCCTTGAGCAGGCTCTGCCCTGCGGGCAGCATGGCGGGCTGCTGCGGGGAGAACGGCGGGTCGGACAGCGCGGCGCGCTGCTTTTCCGGGAAATGCTCGCCCAGTGAAAACACATAACTCATTTGGAGCGGCGCCTTGCGCGACAGGAAGATCTGCGCGTCGGTCACGTCAAAGCGCTTGCGGAAGTATTCGGTGAAATGGTCGCTGATCGGGCGGGTCAGCTCGACGCGCACCACTGCCATGCGGCGGCGCCGGCGCAGCAGCTTTTCCATCTTGGTGCGGAAGTCGCCTTCCTCTGCGCCGAAGGTTTCATCGTCCGGGTTGATGTCCGCGTTGCGCGTGACGCAGAACACGGTTTTTTCCAGCACGTCGTACATTTCAAACACATGGCCGGTGTATTCGAGCAGGATATCCTCAATCGGGACATAGCGTTTTTCCTCACCCGGCAGGAACACCAGCGCAGGCAGCGAAGCGGGTACCGGCAGCAGGCCAAGCCGCTCGCTCTTTTTGTGGCCGAGCAGCGCCGCAATGTGCAGCACCTTGCCTTCCAGATGCGGGAAGGGGTGGTGTGCATCCACAATTTGCGGGGAAAGCACTGGCGCGACGACGTTTTTGAAATATTGTTTGATGTACTTCTGTTCTGCGGGTTCGAGATCGCGCACGGACAGACGGCGCAGCCCTTCGGCGCACAGCCGCGCGTCCACATCGGCAAAGGCTTCGTCACGTCGCGCGTACAGCGGCTCGACTGCGGCATAGATATGGTGCAGCTGTTCCTTGGCGGTCATGCCGGACTTGTTATCCACATGCTCTTTATCTACGGCCGCCATGTCGCACAGGCTGCCTACGCGGATCATAAAAAATTCATCCAGATTACTGGTGAAGATCGAAAGAAATTTGCACCGTTCCAAAAGGGGTACGGCGTTGTCCTCTGCTTCGGCCAACACGCGCGCATTGAATTGCAGCCACGACAGTTCGCGGTTTTGCGTATAGCCTTGTTCCCAGATTGCCTGTGTCATGCGAAACATCCCCCTGTTTCCATCCGGCCGCCGGCAAGAGATGAGCGGCCATACTATCAGTCAGTATACTACTATTATACTGTTTTTTTGCGTCGGGACAATGCGTTTTGTGTAAAAATCTTGTAAAGTAAACGTTTTTTTACGGAAGGTGCGGTCTTGCGCGGCAGGAAAGGGTCTGATATACTGGAATCAGAAAGAGAAAGGAGAAACACGGCATGAGAAACATCTGGCACGACATTGATCCGCGCTGCATCACGCCGGAACGCTTTACGGCGGTGATTGAGATCCCGGCAGGCAGCAAGAAAAAGTATGAATTGGACAAGCGCACCGGCCTGCTGCGGCTGGACCGCATCCTGTATACATCCACGCACTACCCGGCCAATTACGGTTTTATCCCGCGGACTTATGCAGACGACGGCGATCCGCTTGATGTGCTGGTGCTGTGTACCGAGTCACTCGATCCGCTGGTTGAGGTGGACTGCTATCCGATCGGCGTGATGCGCATGATCGACGAGGACGAGATCGACGACAAGATCATTGCGATCCCATTTGAGGAACCGACGTGGAATTTCTACCACGATATGGATCAGCTGCCGCCGCATTACGGCAACGAAATCACGCACTTTTTCGAGGTTTACAAGGGCTTGGAGCACAAGCACACCACGACCTCGGATGCCCTTAACCGGGATAAAGCGATTGAAGTAATCAAGGATTGTATGCGCCGGTATGAGGTGCATTTCTGCGGCAGGCGGCCGGAAAAGGAAGAAGCATAAAGGCGCATTACATAGCATAACGCGGAGGAACAGTGTTCCTCCGCGTTTTTTGGTTTACAGTTTTTCCAGCAGCTGCTTGAGCCACGCCTCGTTCATCGCAGGCGTGTCGCGCAGCGGGAAGTCTAGCCCCATGCGGTCGTACTTTTCGATGCAAAGTTTGTGGAAGGGCAGAAATTCGATTTTTTGCAGGTTGGGATACCGCTCGGCGTGCGCTTTGACCAGCCGCAGGTGATCAAGGCCGTCGGTCAGGCCAGGCACGACCACATGCCGCACCCAAAGCGCCACACCTTTCATGGCGGTCAGCTGCAAAAAGCGCTCGACCTGAGAAAGCTCCGCGCGGCAATAGCGGCGGTAGTCCGCGGCTGACAGGAACTTGAGGTCACACAGCACCAGATCGGTGTGCTGCAGCACGCGCTCTGCTGCGGCGGTGGGGCAGCCGGTCCCTGAGGTGTCCAGCGCGGTGTGTACGCCATGCTCATGCAGCTTTTGAAAAAATTCCGCGACAAAGTCTGCTTGCAGCAGCGGTTCACCGCCTGAAACGGTCACGCCGCCGCCGTTTTTCCAATACGGCTGGTAACGCAGTACACGGCGCACCAACTCGTCTGTGTCGATTTCCTCGCCGCCGTCTGTGTCCCACGTGTCCGGGTTGTGGCAGTAGATGCAGCGCAGCGGGCAGCCCTGCATGAAGACTACACAGCGCACACCCGGTCCGTCCACCGCGCCGAGGGACTGGATGGAATGAATGCGTCCGGTCATTTGTGTCACAACCTTTCTGAAAATCATGGTTTCGCAGCTCTGCCGCCCGGCAGCAAAGCTGCAACAAGAAGGGGCGAAGCACCTGACCCTTTGAGGCGGCAGCCATCCCCTCCCTGTTGACTGGGCAGTTGGGTGGCAGCCGGAAAGCGCAACCCTGTCTTGCGCGCGCAGCGCGCCCTTAAGGGAAAAGGGAGATTGACAAGAGGGAGAAAACCGCAGGTTGTCTCCCTCTTGCCCGCCCGCGGCGCGCAGCCGCAATTTGCTCCCGCTTTGTCAAAGCGCTTTCCGAACGGGAAAAAGCACGCACGCCGCCGTGTAAAATGATTTGTTAGATTGCTTCGTGGAACGTGCGCGAGATGACTTCGCGCTGCTGCTCACGGCTGAGCTTATAGAAGTTGACCGCGTAGCCCGACACACGGATGGTCAGGTTGGGGTACTGCTCGGGGTGCTCATAAGCGGCAATCAGCGTGTCGCGGTTCATGACGTTGACGTTCAGGTGGTGCGCCTTCTGGGCAAAGTAGCCGCTCATGATGGCAACAAGGTTGTTCACGCGATCCTCGTCGGTCTTGCCGAGCGCGCCCGGCGTGATCGAGAAGGTGTTGGAGATGCCGTCACGGCAGTAGTCATAGCTGAGCTTGGCAACCGAGTTGAGCGAGGCCAGCGCGCCCGACTTGTCACGGCCGGACATCGGGTTTGCACCCGGCGCGAGCGGCTCGCCGTGCCGGCGGCCGTCCGGCGTGTTGCCGGTCTTCTTGCCGTACATAACGTTCGAGGTGATCGTCAGAATGGACAGGGTGTGAATGGCGCCGCGATAGAGCGGGTACTGGGTCAGCGCCTGATAGAACTTCTCCACCTGCTCGCAGGCGATCGCGTCCACGCGGTCGTCGTCGTTGCCGAACTTCGGGAAGTCGCCCTCGATTTCGAAATCAACAATGATACCGTTTTCCGGGTTGCGGATCGGGTGTACCTTGGCGTACTTGATTGCGGAGAGCGAATCCGCCATGCAGCTCATGCCCGCGATGCCGAACGCCATCAGGCGGCGCACTTCGGTGTCGTGCAGGGCCATCTGGCTCTTCTCGTAGGCGTACTTGTCGTGCATATAGTGGATGGTGTTCATCGCGGAAACATAGGTCTTGGCCAGCCACGGACGGTAGAAGTCCATGCGGCGGCAGACCTCGTCATAGTCGAGCGTGTCGCCTTCCATGACCGGCATCTCCGGGCCGACCTGATCGAATTTATTTTCGTCCCGTCCACCGTTGATCGCCATCAACATCAGCTTGGCGATATTGGCGCGCGCGCCGAAGAACTGCATGTCCTTGCCCACACGCATTGCGGAAACGCAGCAGGCGATGGCGTAATCGTCGCCGTAGTACGGGCGCATCACGTCGTCGTTCTCGTACTGGACGGCGTCGGTGTCGATGGACACCTTGGCGATGAACTTCTTCCAGTTTTCGGGCAGCTGCTCGCTCCAGAGGACGGTCAGGTTGGGCTCGGCTGCCGGGTTGAGGTTGTACAGCGTGTGCAGCACACGGAAGCTGTTCTTGGTGACGAGCGGGCGGCCGTCCTCACCGATGCCGCCGACCGACTCGGTGATCCACATCGGGTCGCCGCCGAACAGCTCGTTGTATTCCGGCGTGCGCAGGTGGCGCGCCATGCGCAGATGCAGCACGAAATCGTCCATGATCTCCTGCGCCCCGGACTCGGTCAGGATACCGGCCTTGAGGTCGCGCTCGAAGTAGATGTCGAGGAAGGTCGAGGTGCGGCCGAGGCTCATTGCCGCGCCGTTCTGCTCCTTGATGCCCGCAAGGTAAGCAAAGTACAGCCACTGTACGGCTTCCTTGGCGTTCTCCGCCGGGCGGGAAATGTCAAAACCGTAGTCGGCGGCCATCTTGACCATGTCCTTGAGCGCCTTGATCTGATCGCTCAGCTCCTCGGCGGTGCGGATCTCCTTTTCGGTGGTCGGCACTTCGCCCAGCGCGTCCTTGTCGCGCTGCTTTTCCGCGATCAGGCGGTCCACGCCGTACAGCGCGACGCGGCGGTAGTCGCCGATGATGCGGCCGCGGCCGTAAGCGTCCGGCAGGCCGGTCAGCAGGCCGACATGGCGCGCTTCGCGCACGTCCTTGGTGTAGGCCGAGAACACGCCGTCGTTATGCGTCTTGTGGTATTTGAACTCTTCTTCAATCTTGGGGGAAACCTCATAGCCATAGGCCTTGCAGGCTTCGCGCACCATGCGCATCCCGCCGAAGGGGTTGCAGGCGCGCTTTAAGGGCTCGTCGGTCTGCAAACCGACGATGATTTCGTTGTCCTTGTCGAGGTAGCCCGGGCCGAACGCCGTGATCGTAATGACAGTCTCGGTGTCGATATTGCGCACGCCGCCCTTTTCGCGTTCCTCCGCGAGCAGCGCATCAAACTTTTCGCGCAGCGCCGTGGTGCGGGCGGTTGCGGGCGCGAGGAACGCGCCGTCTCCCTCGTAAGGGGTGTAGTTTTTCTGGATGAAATCGCGGACGTTGATCTCATTCTGCCAATCGCCGCCGATGAAGGTATTCCAAGCGTTCATGTGATGATTCCTCCTGTTCGTTGGTTCGGCTGCCCTTTTTTGGATGCAAAAAAGGGCAGCATCGCGTATCTTGTGCGACACTGCCCAGACGGTCGGCATTTTTACGGAACCCCTGCTCCCCGGTGGTTTGTATTCCACCTTGTCCGTCAGTTGCAGGGGACTTGTCTGAATCAAGCATACCACAACACCATATCTTGTGCAACTGATGAATCCTACAAAAATTTCGTGCGAAAAATATCACAGACTGCGGTAGAACTCAAAAACGGATGAATTACGCTGCCGATGGAAAACCTGACAAAAGACTCTTCACAAGGCGGGCAAAATGGCGTATGATAAGGGTAATAAAAAGGAGGTTGCGCTTATGAAGATTGGTATGCTGACAAGCGGCGGCGACTGCCAGGGCCTCAACTCCGCCCTGCGCGGCGTGGCAAAAACGCTGTATAACGAACTGGGCAGCAAGGTGACCATCTATGGTATCCGGGACGGCTACCGTGGTTTGATCGAGGGCGATTACCATGAGATGAGCCCACGGGATTTCTCCGATATCCTGACTGTGGGCGGCACGATCCTCGGCACTTCCCGCCAGCCGTTCAAGGAAATGCAGAAGGTGAGCGAGGACAGCGAGGAAACCAAGCTGCAGAAAATGCTCAAGACCGTCAATGACGAGGGCTTCGACTGCTTGGTGATCCTCGGCGGCAACGGCACGCATAAGACTGCAAACCTCCTCAGCCAGAACGGCGTCAACGTCGTGACCCTGCCCAAGACGATCGACAACGACCTGTGGGGCACGGAAATGACCTTCGGCTTCCAGTCCGCAATCGACATCGCAACAACGGTCATCGACTCCATCCACTCGACTGCGTTTTCGCACTCCCGCGTGTTCATCGTCGAGGTGATGGGGCATAAGGCCGGCTGGCTGACGCTGTATTCCGGCATTGCGTCCGGCGCGGACGTCATTATCATCCCCGAGATCCCGTATTCCGCCAAGAAGATCGCGGAAGCGATTGACAAGCGTTCCAAGAGCGGCAAGCGGTTCTCCATCCTTGCGGTTGCGGAAGGCGCGATCAGCCAGGAAGAGGCCAAGATGAGCAAGAAGGAATTCAAGGCTGCGCGTGAGAATATGCCCTATCCGTCCATCTCCTACCGCATTGCGGATGAGCTGAAGGCGATTACAGGACAGGAGATCCGCGTGACCATCCCGGGACATTATCAGCGCGGCGGTGCGCCCTGCCCGGCGGACCGCCTGCTGACCAGCCGCTTCGGCGTGGCGGCGGCCCATCTGATCCGCGAGAAGAAGTACGGCTATATGGTGGCGCTGCAAAACGACAAGATCGTGCCCGTGCCGCTCAAAGACGTGGCCGGCAAACTCAAGACCGTCCCGCCCGACGGCGAAGTGGTGCGCGCGGCGCGTGCGCTCGGCCTGTCGATGGGTGACTGAACGGAAAATACAAAAGGACGTGCTGTGGCACGTCCTTTTTGTTTGCCGGAGCCGTAAATCAGAACGATGGATGGGGTGCGTTAGTTCTGTGCGCTGTTCGGATTCTTGCTCTGGGTATTCGGCTGCGGGTTCTTGTTCTGGGTACCGTTCGGACACTGGTTTGTGGTGGACGGGTTCTGACGTTTGTTCTGCTTGCTCATGGGAAATCACCTCTTTTTTGAAGTTTTCGAGCGTAGTTTACACGCTGTACGCGAAAAATATGCACACGGGTATTGCGGAAATACGAAAAATCTGATAAAATTTTTTTGCGCCGCATGGCGTTTTTGAGGTTATATTTAATTTATTTCAGATAGAAAGAGGGACTTTCCACCATGTCGGGACACTCCAAGTGGCATAATATTGCCAAGCGCAAGGGCGCAAACGACGCGAAAAAAGCAAAAATCTTCACCAAGATCGGCCGTGAAATGGCCATTGCGATCAAAGAGGGCGGTTCTGCCAACCCGGATTTCAACTCCCGCCTGCGCGACTGCATCGCCAAGGCCAAGGCCAACAACATGCCCAACGACAACATCAAGCGCACGCTGGACAAGTATTCGGGCGCGAACGGTCAGGTCAACTACGAGGCCAACAACTATGAGGGCTATGGCGTCGGCGGCGTTGCGGTCGTTGTTGAAACGCTGACCGATAACAAGAACCGCACGGTAGCGGATGTGCGCCACCTGTTCGACAAGTACGGCGCGGGTCTGGGCGCGACCAACTGCGTTTCGTGGCAGTTTGACAAGAAGGGCGTCATCATCATGGAGCGCGGCGATCTGGACGAGGACACCGTGATGATGCAGGCACTGGATGCCGGCGCAGAGGACTTCCAGGCAAACGAGGAGACTTTCGAGATCTATACCACACCCGAAGATTTCTCCGCTGTGCGCGAAGCACTCGAGACGCTGGGCTACTCCTTTGTCGAGGCTGAGGTCGAAATGGTGCCGCAGAACTATATCACCCTCGAAAAAGAGGAGGATATGGCGCAGATGCGCAAGCTGCTCGACAACCTCGAGGACAACGACGACGTACAGGCTGTTTGGCACAACTGGGAGAACGAAGCGGATTACGAAGGCTAAGCCGAACCGCTTCCGTCATACAACATGGATGGCGCAGCCGCTTTCCCCGCAGGAGGGGAGGGCGGCTGCGTTTTTTTTGCGCGTGGGACAAAAAATCCGTTGCGCGGCGCAGGGAAATATGCCATGATAAAGGAAAACGGAATGCCGCAAGGCGGGAAAGAGGCTGCATATGAATATCGGGACGATTGGAACGAGCAACATCGTGACATGGGTGATGACGGAAGCGGTGCGAACGGCGGGCGTAACTTACGAGGCGGTTTATTCGCGTGGGGCGCAGACCGGTCGTGCGCTGGCCGACCGTTTTGGCGTCAAAAAGGTATACACCGCGCTGGACGACCTGCTGGCCGATCCCGCGGTGGACTGGGTTTACGTTGCGTCTCCCAACAGCCTGCACTATGCGCAGACCAAGGCGGCGCTCGAGAGCGGCAAGCATGTAATCTGCGAAAAGCCGTTTGCGCCGACCCGCGCACAGGCGGAGGAGCTGGCTGCGCTTGCGGAGGAAAAAGGGCTGTTCCTGTTTGAGGG
>CALWEB010000133.1 GCA_944376955.1 uncultured Agathobaculum sp.
CGCGCCTGACGACCTGAAGTAAGGGAGGAAACAGCACAATGAACGCAAAAGGCAGAGTTTTTAAATACGGGGATAACGTCGATACCGACGTTATCATTCCCGCACGTTACTTAAATATTGCAGACCCCAAGGAATTGGCCACCCACGCAATGGAAGACATTGACGCGGATTTTGTCAAAAAGATGCAGCCGGGCGACATCGTCGTGGCGACGCGCAACTTTGGCTGTGGCTCGTCGCGTGAACACGCGCCGCTGGTGCTCAAGGAAAACGGCGTGTCCTGCGTGATCGCCGCGTCCTTTGCGCGCATTT
Source organism: uncultured Agathobaculum sp. (assembly GCA_944376955.1). Taxonomy (GTDB): domain Bacteria; phylum Bacillota; class Clostridia; order Oscillospirales; family Butyricicoccaceae; genus Agathobaculum. Next base: position 310 of record CALWEB010000133.1, read on the forward strand.
TCTACCGCAACGCCATCAACATTGGCCTGCCGATTCTCGAGTGCGAGGCAGCGGCCAACGGCATCGACGACGGTGACACGGTTTCGGTCAATTTTGATACCGGCGTGATTACCAACGAGACCAAAGGGGAGTCCTATCAGGCGGCGGCATTCCCGCCGTTTATCCAGAGCATCATCAAGGCGGGCGGCCTTTTGAAGTCGCTCAAGGAAAGAGGGGAGTAAGCCATGCAGTACAACATTGCGGTCGTCAAGGGTGACGGCATCGGCCCCGAAATCGTCACCGAGGCGATGAAAGTCCTGGATAAGGTCGGTGAGAAGTTCGGCCATCAGTTTCACTACACTGAAGTGCTTGCGGGCGGCTGCTCGATTGACGCCAATGGCATTCCGCTGACCGAGGAGACCATCGAGATTTGCAAAAACGCGGATTCCGTGCTGCTCGGCGCAGTCGGAGGCCCGAAGTGGGACGATGTCCCGTCCGAAAAGCGCCCGGAAAAGGCGCTACTCGGCCTGCGCGCGGCGCTTGGCCTGTTTGTCAACCTGCGCCCTGCGCAGATGCACAAGGCGCTTGCCGATGCTTGCCCGATCAAGCCGGAGATCATCGGGGATGGCTTTGATATCCTCGTTTGCCGCGAATTGACCGGCGATGTTTACTTCGGTAAGCACTACCGCCGCGAAAGCGAAAAGGGCTGGGGTGAAGTCGGTGCGGACGATATGAACTATTCGGCGTTTGAGGTCGAGCGCATCGGCCGCCGTGCATTCGAGATGGCGATGAAGCGCAATAAGAAGGTCTGCTCGGTGGATAAGGCGAACGTGCTGGAGACTAGCCGCGTCTGGCGCGAGACCATGCACCGCATCAAGGACGAGTATCCTGAGGTTGAATACTCGGATATGTACGTTGACAACTGCGCGATGCAGCTGGTGCGCAACCCGGGACAGTTCGACGTGATCGTAACCGGCAACCTGTTCGGCGACATCCTGTCGGATGAGGCTTCGATGATCACCGGTTCGATCGGAATGCTGCCATCGGCTTCGATGAATGAGACCGGCAAGGGCATGTATGAGCCGATCCATGGTTCCGCACCCGATATTGCGGGCAAGGGCATTGCAAACCCGATCGCGACCATCCTGTCCTGCGCAATGATGCTGCGCTACTCCTTCGGCCTGATGGCGGAAGCGGACGCGATTGAAAACGCGGTCGAGGCGGTGCTGGACGCAGGCAACCGCACGGCGGACATTGCCGCGAAGGGCGAGAAGGCGCTTTCCACCAGCGAGATGGGTGAGCTGATCCGCGCACAGATCTGAGTTTTGTCAAGGGGACACAGTGCTTCGCTGTGTCCCCTTTTTGTTTCCCTTTTCATAAGATGAAAGGGGAGGTGAACCTGCTTGGAATCGATCTTGCAGTATATCAAGGCGGATTATGCAATTCTGACAGTTGTCCTGTTCTGTTTGGGGCGTGTACTGCTGTCGATTGCAAAATTCCCGCAGCAATATAAATTGCTGGTGCTGACCGGCTGCGGTGTGCTGCTGGCCTGCCTGTCCGCAGTTTCGCGCAGCGGGGAGTATGCCAACTGGGCAGCAGCGTTGTTTGAAGGGTTGGTGCAGGGCATCTTGTGTACCGGGCTGTCGGTCTATCTCAACGAGATGATCCGGCATTGGGGATCGGATGGATGCGCCTGTCGGAAAAAGGAGGATCAGGACGATAAAAAGGATGAATGATGCCGAAAAGTCAGGCGAAATGCCTGACTTTTTGTCTGCTTTTGTACGGAAATCAGTTTTGCAGTGCTTGGGGTTGAGATTTTGCGGAGACTGCTGTATAATAAGATAGATTTTGAGTACCCATTGTTCTATATGGATAAAAAGGATGCAGGAGATAGAAAATGAAAACCGCTTCAATTTTGGGCGTGCATTTCCATGCAGTGACGATGCAGCAGGCTGTGGAAACAGCCATGAGCCGCATCCGCGCCCGGCAGAAGGGCTATGTGGTCACGCCGAATCCGGAAATCGTCGATCTGTGCCGCAGGGACGGGGAATATATGGGCATTGTGAACCGTGCGGTGCTGGTGCTGCCGGACGGGATCGGCATTATTTATGCGTCGAAAATCCTTGGGGAAGAGCTTTGCGGCAGAGTACCCGGCGTTGAGTTTGCCGAGCAGCTGATCGCCGCGATGGCCAAGGAGGGGATGCGGCTGTTCCTGCTGGGCGCGAAGCCGGGGATTGCGGAGCAGGCCGGTCACAACCTGTGTGCAAAGTATCCCGGTTTGGTTCTCGCCGGCACGAAGGACGGTTATTTCACCGACCCGCAGGAGGCGGTGGACGCGATCAACGACTGCGGCGGCGCAGATGTGGTGTTCGTCTGCCTGGGTGCGCCCAAGCAGGAACGCTTCATGGCGGGATATATGGATGAAATCCATGCCACCCTGTTTTGTGGGCTGGGCGGTTCGCTGGATGTGTTTGCGGGCGTTGCCAAGCGCGCGCCGAAAATCTTCATCAAGCTGGGGCTGGAGTGGTTTTACCGACTGCTTTGCCAGCCAAGCCGCATTGGGCGCATGATGAAATTGCCGAAATTCTTGCTGATCGTCATCCGAGAGAGGCTGTTCGGCGGTAAACGCAAATAAAACGGCAAACCGAGGGTCTTGTCCATGCGCTGCGATAAAAACCGATCAGTATGGAGAAAATGGATTGGTAGGGCCCTAATGGAAATTGCAATGATTTGCGGAAAATCAAATGCAGGCGATGGGGGATCGCTGCGAAAACCAAAGGAAAAGGAATATTTATGCTACCATTTCGAGAAATCACGTTAGAAGACAAACCGGCAGTGGAGGAATGCGGCTCACACTATTATTATCATCTGTGCGAGCGCTGCTTCGTCGATTTATTCATGTGGCGCAGCCACTATAATACACAAATCTGCTTCCGGGACGGCTTTTTGTTGGTCAAGATGACGCCGCTGGACGGCGGACATGACTGCTACCTCGCCCCGGTAGGGGAAGGTGATCTGGGCAGCGTGCTCGACGCGTTGGAACAGGATGCGGCCGAGCGCGGCATCCCGTTTGTCATTGTTTCGGTTGCGGAACCTATGATCGAACGGATTGAGGCTGTGCGGCCGGGCAAGTTCGCCTTTTCGCATGACAACGAGGACGGCGATGACTACATTTATCTTTCGGAAAAGCTGCGCACGCTGTCGGGCAAAAAGCTGCAAAGCAAGCGCAATCTGGTCAACCGCTTTCAGGCGGCATACGAAGGCCGCTGGAGTTATGAGGATATGACCCGCGATAACATCAAGGATGCTTTTGGCTATCACATCCGTTGGTGCAACCAGAACGGCTGCGCGCAAAGCCGGGACTTTCAGGGCGAAACCTGCGCGATCGTGCAGGCGCTGCACAATTTTGACGCGCTCGACTTGCGGGGCGGCCTGCTGCGGCTGGACGGCGAGGTGATTGCCTTTACCTTTGGCTGCAAGGCCGAGCCGGATATGTATGTGGTGCAAATTGAAAAAGCCGACCACACGATTCCGGGCGCATATCAGATGATCAACCAGCAGTTTGTTTTGCGCAACTGCGGGGATGTTCAGTACGTCAATAGAGAGGAAGACCTCGGTCTGGAAGGTCTGCGCAAGGCCAAGAAGTCTTACTATCCGGTGATGCGCGGCGTGAAATACACCGCCGTGCCGAAGGGGCCGCAGGCATGATCCGGCGGGCGCAGCCGCAGGATGTGCCGCGCATCCGGCAGCTTTGGGAAACCTGTTTCCCGGATGAGGGCGGTTTTAACGATTATTTTTTTGCGCATTTCTTTGACTGTAACACGGTGCTGCTCAGCCAAGAGCAGGACATGCTGTGTGCGATGGTGCAGATGCTGCCGTACCGGCTGCGGACAGGCGGCGAAGAGCGGGAGATCACCTATATCTACGGCGCATGTACCGATCCGGCGCATCGTCGGAAAGGGCATATGGCGCGGCTGCTGGAAGCATCCTTTGCGATCGACCGTGAACAGGGCAGGGTGGCTTCCACACTTATCCCGGCCGAGCCGTGGCTGTTTGATTTTTACCGGCCGTTCGGTTATGAACCGTTTTTCTATACGGAAAAGCGCGAGATCGTGCGCGTTGCAGATGGTGAGGCACCGCGCCGACTGACAAAGGCGGATCTGCCGCAGTTGGCAGCTTTGTATGACCGTTTGGCGCCGGATTGCCGGGTTGTGCGCGATATGGCCTACTGGCAGGCGCAGCTTACGATGTTTGACGCACTCGGTGCTGGGGTGTTTGGCTGGTTTGCAGGGGACACGCTCGCGGCGTATGCGTTTTGCTGGGCGGACAATGTGCAGGAGGCACTGGGATTGACCCCGGCGAGGGAGCAGGGGCTGCTCACAGCGCTGGGGCTGGAGCAAGGCACGGTGACAGGCTGCGGCACGCAGACTGCGCTGGGCTGCATCAAATGGTATGAAATGCGGGAAGTATCCCGCGGATATATGAATTTAATGCTGAACTGAAAGGTGTGACAAATGATGGTATACGTACTGTTGGCAGAGGGTTTTGAGGAAACAGAAGCAATCACCCCGATTGATTTGCTGCGCCGCGCAGGTGTAGAGGTCAAACTGGTGGGCGTGACGGGGGAACTGGTGCATGGTTCGCATGGCATCGGCATCCAGACCGAACTGCCCATGGATGAGGCAGATTGGGATCAGGCCGATATGGTAGTGCTGCCGGGCGGTATGCCGGGTACGAAAAATCTGTATGCGGATGAGCGCGTGACAAATGCAGTGCGCAAGTGCTATGACGAGGGCAAGTATGTTGCAGCGATCTGCGCGGCGCCGTCGATCATTCTGGGCGGCATGGGACTGCTCAAGGGCCGCAAGGCGACCTGTTATCCGGGCATGGAGGATGGCATGACGGGCGCAACCCCGCTCAAGCGCACCTGCGTGGTGGATGGCCGTATTATCACGGCCTGCGGTGTCGGCGGCGCGCTGGACTTCGGCTGTGCGTTGGTATCCGCCCTGTGCGGTGAGGAGCAGGCACGCCGGATTGCTGCCGAAGTCGTGCATCATGTCGGAAGATAAAAAGACGCTGCGCCGGCGTTTCCTTGCGGAACGCGCCGCGCAAAATGCGGCGGACAAGCAGAGGGCCGACGGGGAGATTACCCGTCGGGTGCTGGAAAGCGAAGCGTATCGCCGCGCTGCCTGCATTTTTGCTTATGTGTCCACCACACAGGAAATCGATACCCATGCGCTGTTGCGTGCAGCACTTGCTGCGGGCAAAACCGTCTGCGTGCCGCTTTGTGGCGCGGCGGGCGAAATGACCGCGCGGCAAATCCCTTCGCTCGACGCATTGCGGCCGGGGGCCTATGGGATCGACGAGCCGGATGCCGCTGCGCCCGAAATCTCGCCGGAACGGATTGATCTGGTGCTGGTTCCGGCGCTGGCCTGCGACCGTGCGGGCTACCGTTTGGGATATGGCGGCGGATATTATGACCGCTTTCTGTGCCGGACGTCAGCCGTCCGCATGGCGCTTTGCGCGGAGGACCGCTTGGCAGAAAGCTTGCCGCACACGGCGCTGGATCAAAAGTGCCACTGGATCATAACGGAAAGGCAGGTGCTGCGCACGGATGAAGAACAATAAAATCGCGCTGCTGCCCGGCCTTTCGCTGTTTCTGTGTTTTTGTTTGCTGACGGGTACGGGGAAACTGGCAGCCCGGCTGGGCGGCGGTGCGCCGCTGTTGGCACTGGCGGAGGTTATTTCGTTTGTGCTGCCGCTGGTTTTGCTGGTGTTTTCCATGCGGGATCAGAAAAAGCTGCGCCGCAGGTTGTCGTGGCGCCGGCTGCGTCCGGGTATCCTCGGCCTGACGGTCCGGCTGGGCATTACGGTGGCCGTGCTTTCGTTGTTCCTCAATCTGTTGATTTACCGCTTGGTGGGTCTGACTGGCGCGGATCTGACCGCCCTTCCGCTGGATGCACCGCAAACCGGGCTGAGTATGGGCGCCCGGTTTGTCGTGATCGTCGTACTGTCGGCGGTGCTGGAGGAGGTTTATCTGCGCGGTGCGCTGTTTTCGGTGCATGAGGAAAGCGTGGGTACATCGGCTTGCCTGATTTTCAGTGGACTTGCCTTTGCGATGTTGCACGGCAGCCTGATGAACTTTGCAGGCCCGTTTCTGGCGGGGATTGCCTACGCGTATCTGACGTATATTTCCGGCAGCGTATGGCCTGCGGTTTTGGCGCATGGCGTGAACAACCTGTACTATCTGTTTGCCCTGTGGGTCACAGATACTTATGCGGCTTTTGGTATATGGAATTATTTTGCGGCAATCAATGCGCTGGTGATGCTGCTGTGCCTGTATTTGACCTTGCGTGCGCTCGAACAGCTGCTGGTCAAAGGCAGCATCCCTCATTTTGAGAAAAGCGCCGGCCTGTATGACCTATGGCTGTTGGTGCGCAATCCCGGGGTGCTGGCGTTTGTGCTGGCATTTGCGGCAAAATTGATATTGAGCCGTGTTTTATGATGAAAACAGAAAATATTGAGGTGATACGATGGAAAATATGGATAACAATGTAAGCCAGGAGACGCAGCGCATCCCGCAGCCGTCGCAGCATCGCCGCCGCAGCCGCCGTCGGAAAAACGGAGGATGTGCAGGCACGGTGGTCTATGTCATTGCCGTGCTGGGTATATCGATCATCCTGTCGCTGGCAGCGATTTTTGTGGCCAACGATGTCTTTGCGTTTGTCAAGGAAAATGCGGTCAAGGAAATTACGGTTTCGGAAAACACTGACCTGCTTTCGCTGGCAAAACAGCTGGATGACGAAGGCGTGATCAACTACGGCACGATTTTCAAGCTGTATGTCCGCATCAAAGGCGACAATGACGGCGTTCTGGCCGGTTCCTATTCGCTCAACCCCAATATGGACTATGGACAGATCATTGATACGCTGGTCAATGCGTCCAGCAAGGAAACCATGAAGATCACCGTGCCGGAGGGTTACTCGATCGCGCAGATCAAGCAGCTGTTGCTTGATGAGCATGTCTGCACCGAGGATGCGCTCAATGAAGCACTCAACGAATACCCGTTCAAGCATACCTTCCTGCAGGACGAACTGCCTGCGGAGGAAGGCTGGCTGGAAGGATATCTGTTCCCGGACACCTACGAGATTTACAAGGGCAATGCAACGGTGGTTGATACCATCAACAAAATGCTCAATAACTTTGAAACGAAGTATGATGCCGATATCCAAGCCGGTGCCGAGAGTCTCGGCCGGTCGATGCACGATATTGTAACCATTGCATCGCTCATTGAGCGTGAAGCGCAGGTGGACAGCGAGCGCGCCACGATTGCGGGCGTTATCTATAACCGTCTGAACAACGCCAGCGAGTTCCCGTATTTGCAGGTGGACGCGTCCGTACTGTATGGCCTTGGCCGCACGGGCGGCACGCTCAGTCAGGAGGATCTGGCATCCGATACCCCGTATAACCTGTATACCAAGCAGGGCCTGCCGCCCGGACCGATCTGCAACCCGGGTTATGCTTCGCTGTACGCCGCTTCGCATCCGGAGGCACACAACTACTATTATTATGTGGCTATGCCGGACGGCACGCATAAGTTTGCCAACAGCTATGCGGAGCATGAAGCCAATATTGCGGATTCCAATGCGGCGCAGGCCGCGGCGGAGGCTGCCACCAGTGCGGAGGGTAGCGGTGAATAAGACGCCTGAATTGCTCTCGCCGGCGGGCGATATGGAAAAAATGCGTTTTGCGATTGCGTATGGCGCGGACGCGGTTTATCTTGCGGGGCAGCGGTTCGGGATGCGGGCCGCTGCCGCAAACTTTGCCGATGAAGAACTGCGTGCGGGCATCGCTTATGCACATGCGCACGGCGTCAAGTGCTATATCACGGTCAACATCATGCCGTCCAGCCGCGACCTGCCCGCGCTGCCGGGGTATCTGGAGCTGCTTGCGGATGCGGGGGCGGATGCCCTGATTGTCGCGGATGTAGGTGTTATCCGGCTGGCGCAGCGCTATGCCCCCAAGGTGCCGCTGCACATCTCGACCCAGACCAGCATCTTGAACCATGAGGCCGCCAATTTCTGGGCGGATCTGGGCGCGGAACGCGTAGTCCTTGCTCGTGAGCTTTCGCTGGAGGAGATTGCGGAAATCCGCGCGAAAACGCCGAAAAATCTGGAGATTGAGGCGTTTGTGCATGGCGCAATGTGTATTTCCTATTCCGGTCGCTGCCTGATCTCGCAGTACATGACCGGGCGGGATGCCAATCACGGCGCATGTGCCCAGCCTTGCCGCTGGAATTATGCGCTGATGGAGGAAAAACGGCCGGGCGAATTTTTCCCGGTGGAGGAGGATGCCCGCGGCACCTATCTGTATAATTCCAAGGATATGTGTATGATCGAGCACATTCCGGAACTGGTGCGCGCCGGAGTGGATTCCTTCAAAATCGAGGGGCGCAACAAGACGGCATATTATACTGCTTGTGTCACCGGCGCTTACCGCGCGGCGATCGACGCCTATGCCGCAGATCCGGCGGGGTTTGTGCTGCCGCAGTTCTGCCGCGAGGAAGTGGATAAGGTCAGCCACCGTGAATACTACACCGGGTTCTATTTCGGTGCGGAGGAAAACGGCCAGCACTATGGCGACAGCCAGTATATCCGTGAATATGAAGTGGTGGGGATGCCGGTCGATTGCGGTGCGGACGGTCATGCTGTGTTTGTCCTGAAAAACCGCATTTTCAAGGGGGAGGAGCTGGAGCTGATCCAGCCGGGACAGCCGCCGTACCGGTTCCATGCCGAAGGTGTCGTGAACGACGCAGGGGAGGCGCTCGACCTGTTTAATGTGCCGCAGATGCACGTGCATTTTTCCTTCCCATTCCCCATAGATGAATACGCGATTTTGCGCAAGAAAAAAGAACGGCCTTCATAAGGCCGTTCTTTTTTAGTTGTGTTCTGCCCAGTCCAGACTGCGGCCGACCGCTTTGGCCCAACCGGATAACAGACGCTGGCGCGTGTCCTGTGCCATGGCTGGTTCATAGAATGTATCACAGCGCCAAAGCTGTTTGAGTTCTTCACGGCTGCGCCATACGCCGGTGGCGAGCCCTGCCAGATAGCAGGCGCCCAGTGCGGTAGTCTCATGGATAACCGGGCGGCGGATGGTGCAGGCCGAAATATCCGCCTGAAACTGCATCAGGAAGCTGTCGCGGCTTGCCCCGCCGTCCACCGAGAGCGAAGCGAGCGGCACGCCGGTGTCCCGTGCCATCGCGTCCAGCAGATCGTTCACCTGATAGGCGATTGACTCCTGTGCGGCGCGGATGATGTGTTCGCGGGAGGTGCCTCGCGTCAGGCCGATCAGGCAGCCGCGGGCATACATGTCCCAGTGCGGCGCACCCAGACCGGTGAACGCAGGCACAAGGTAAACGCCGCCTGTGTCGGGCACTTTTTTTGCATAGTACTCCGCGTCGCGGCTTTCCGCAAAGAACCACATTTCGTCGCGCAGCCACTGGATGACCGCGCCGCCGACGAATACGCTACCTTCGAGCGCATACTGGGTTTCGCTACCAATGCGGATGCCGATGGTAGTGAGCAGTCCGTTTTTGCTTTCACAGGCCTGTTTGCCGGTGTTCATTAGCAGGAAACAGCCGGTGCCGTAGGTGTTTTTGGCGTCGCCCGGTGCAAAGCAGGTCTGCCCGAACAGGGCAGCCTGCTGATCGCCCGCAATGCCCGCAATCGGGATGTCGCCGCCCGGCAGGGAAACATAGCCGTACACTTCACTCGAGGAACAGACGCGCGGCAGCATGGCGCGCGGGATATCGAGCGCGCGGAGCAGGGTTTCGTCCCAATCCAACGTATGGATGTTGAAAATCATGGTGCGGGCGGCGTTGGTCGCGTCTGTGATATGTACTTTCCCGCCGGTCAGCTTCCAGACTAGCCAAGAATCTACCGTGCCGAATAGGATGTCGCCGCGCGCGGCCTTTTCCCGTGCGCCCTCGACATGGTCGAGGATCCACTTAATCTTGGTGCCGGAGAAATACGCGTCCGGAACCAAGCCGGTCGTTTGCCGGATGTGGTCGGAAAGCCCTTGTGCAACCAGAGAATCAACAATATCCGCAGTGCGGCGGCACTGCCAAACAATGGCGTTGTAAATCGGGCGGCCGGTTGTCCGGTCCCACAGGATGGTGGTTTCGCGCTGGTTGGTGATGCCGATGCCGGCAACGTCCTGCGGTGAAACATCCGAAGCGGCCAGAACTTCCAGCATGGCGGCATACTGGGTGGACCAGATATCCATCGGGTCCTGTTCCACCCAGCCTTCGTGCGGATAGTGCTGTGTCAGCTCGTGCTGGCGGATGCCGAGAATGTTCTGCTCGCGGTCAAACAGGATGGCACGTGAGCTGGTGGTACCCTGATCCAAAGCCAGAATATATTGCGCCATAGGGGATCGCCTCGCTCTCTTCTTGCTTTCTTGATGTTATCATACCGTGAGAACATGCGGCTGTCAATCATCCGGTTTGCATACGCCGTCCGCTGCAGCGACGGTCGCTTTATACGATTTTTGTTTACATTAGAGACAAGCGATGGTATAATTAACGTGAATTTTTGTGTCCGAAAGGGGGACGAGAATTTGAATAAACCATCCAGAAAAAAGTTTCGGGTGGGCAGCGGATTCTTTTTTGCGCTGTTTTTCCTGTTTGCCTTGGGCAGTATGTATTTTTCCATGATTTATGGCGCGATCGGGCTGGTACTCTGCGTGGTTTTGCGCGTGGCTTCCCTGCATGGGGAGGCGGAACGCAGCCGGCAGGTGCAGACGCTGATGGATCACATTGTGATTGACGGCGGGCAGATCCATCCTGCGGTGACGCATTCGCCTTTGCCGACAGTGGTCGCCTTGGCGACAACGGGGGAGATCATTTGGGCCAATGATGCGTTTGCCGACCTGAGCGGACAGTTTGCCGGTGCACGGCATATGCGGCTGACCGAACTGGCGCCGACCTTTGAGACGCGCTGGCTGATTGAAGGGAAAACCGAGTTCCCGGGCGAGCTGCGTATGGGTAAAAATGAATATCATGTGTTTGGCAGCATGGTGCAGAGCGACGCGGGCCAGATGATGATGCTGCATTTTCTGGACTGCACGGAGTATGTGCAGCTGCGTGATGCGGCGGAGACGCGCCGGCCGGCGATTGCGATCATTGCGATCGACAATTATGAGGAACTGACCAAGAACGCAACCGATTCAGAAAAATCGACCATTCTGGCGGGCATTGATAAACGACTGTTTTCGTGGATCAAGGACTGTAACGCAGTGCTGCGCAAATACGACCGCGACAAGTACATTTTCATCATCGAAAATGCCGAGCTGGATAAGCTGAGCGCGCGTAAGTTTGCGGTTTTGCAGGATGTGCGCGATATCCAGAACCACGAAGGCGTCATTGCAACGCTGTCCATCGGTATCGGCAAGGACGGCGAAACGCTGGCGGAGTGTTACCAATACGCAAGCCTTGCGATTGACATGGCGCTGTCCCGCGGCGGCGATCAGGCGGTCATCAAAAACCGGTACGCCTTTGAGTTTTACGGCGGCCTGACCGAAG
>CALWEB010000134.1 GCA_944376955.1 uncultured Agathobaculum sp.
GCTCAGATAAGCCGATCATGAAGTGGTTCATCCCGTTCGGCAAGTATGTCTTTGTTCCGCTTTGCGTGCTGTGTTTTGTGCTCGGCATCGCTTGGGGCGGCATCGGCTGATCCCGTAACTGGAAAAATATTATCACTCCCCTTCCCACGGGAATTGCCCGCCGCCTGTTGCAGACGGCGGGCAATTTATGTTATACTTACGAAACAGAACAGAATGGAATATGAGGAATGAAGGAGAAAAAAATGAATTCAGATCTGCGCGACAAGCTATCCAGTGCAGCCACTGCGATCGAGATCACGCTCGGCCTGATTATCCTGCTGGCCTGTTTGATTTGCAGTTTCGGTTTGGTGTTCACCACCGAAATGGGCAAACTATTCCTAGTGCCGGATTATTTGCAGGAACGGCTCAGCGACGCCTGCCTGATCATCATCGGCATCGAGCTGATCAAAATGATCACCAGCTATACGATTGACTCCGTGGTGGATGTCATGCTGCTGGCGATTGCCCGTCAGATGATCGTGGAACATACCTCGCCGCTGGAAAACCTGCTGGCGGTGCTGTCGGTTGGCGTATTGTTCGTCATCCGCAAGTATTTGTACATTTCGCGTTTGGATAACCGCAAGAGGAACAAAAAGGACATCGAAAACGATGTCCGCGCGGAAGTGCTGGGGTTTGATATTTCCAAAGAGGAACCGAAGAAGGAAGGCCGTCCCTGAATGGGACGGCCTTTGCCATACACCGGCAGGGGCAGCCCCTCTTTCGAAGCGCTGCCCCTCTTATGGATCGTTTGCTATTCGGCAGGCGGGATTTCCCCCACCCCGTTCAGGATATAATGCGGCCGGTAAGCGTAGTTTTCAACATCGGCACGCGTGGTACAGCCCGAAAGCACCAGAACGGTGTCCAGGCCGGTTTCGATGCCCGCGACGATATCGGTATCCATGCGGTCGCCCACCATAACAGCCTCATGTGAGTGTACGCCCAGCAGGCGCAAGCCGGTGCGCATCATCAGCGGGTTGGGCTTGCCGACGTAATACGCGCTTTTGCCGGTGGCCAGCTCAATCGGGGCCACGAGCGCGCGGCAAGCCGGGATGATGCCCTGCTCGGACGGGCCGGTCAAGTCGGAGTTGGTCGCAATCAGACGTGCGCCCTTGTTGACCAAATCGACCGCCTTGAGGATGGTCTGATAGTTATAGGTGTTGGTTTCGCCCGCGATAACGTAATCCGGGTCCACATCGTTCATCACGATGCCCGCTTCGTACAGCGCGCCGACCAGACCGGGTGCGCCGATCACATAGGCGGATGCGCCGGGCTTCTGGCTGGCCACAAACTTCGCCGTTGCCAGTGCAGAGGTATAAAAATGCTCCTCACCGATTTCCAGCCCCATGCGGGCGAGCTTTTGCTGGAGTTCCAGCGGCGAACGCTCGGACGAGTTGGTCAGGAACAGGAAGCTCTTGTTTTCCTGTTGCAGCCAAGATACAAATTCGGTCACGCCTTTCAGCAGACGGTTGCCGTGATAGATGACACCGTCCATATCGCAGATAAAACCTTTTTTCTCACGAAGCAATGCAAGTGTTTCGCTCATTTCGGGTCTCCTTTCGCTGTATTGTGCGCTACTTCTATTATGCGGAGCGCGGGGCGGTTTCGTCAAGAGGGAAAGTGCGCCCAAGTGTTAAATAAGTGTAAAGGATGGAGGCTTTGCGCGGGCGGGCAAAGCATGGTATACTGTTAGTGAATTGAGGAAACGGAGAAAATCACCATGGCAATCAGCAAAGCCATGCGTGCGGCACTGCACGCACTGAGCTATCCGGCAAATATTGATGTTGGGAAAACCTATAAGGTGGAGCGCGCGATCCGCGGCCTGCGCACCCCGCTCGCACCGCTTTACCACTTATGGGATCATAAAATCGAACGGGACGGACACGATATCCGTGTGCGCATCTACCCACCAAAAAAGCAGACGAAAAGCCGCCTGCTGCTGTTTTTCCACGGCGGCGGCTGGGTGCTGGAAAACGTGGACACCTACAACGCGGTCTGCCGCAATCTGGCGCGGCGCACGGGCTGCCGTGTGGCTTCGGTCGAATACGGCCTTGCGCCCGAGCATGTGTTCCCTGAGGGGCTGGAGGATTGCTATGCCGCCGCACGCGAAGTGTACCGCAATCCGGAGCAGTTCGGCGTGCGCTCGCAGGAGATCACGCTCGTCGGGGACTCGGCGGGCGGCAATCTGGCCGCGGCGGTGTCGCTCATGGCGCGCGACCGCGGGGAATTTGAGATTGCGCAGCAAATCCTTATCTACCCCGCCACCTATCACGACCATTCGCCCGATTCGCGCTTTGATTCCGTGCGCGACAACGGCACGGATTACCTGCTGACCGCCAAACGCGTCAGCGATTATATGGCGCTATACGCCGGCGGGGATGAGACGCAGATGCACAACCCATATTTTGCGCCGCTTCTTGCGTCCGACCTGTCCCACCAGCCACGCACGCTGGTGATCACAGCGGAGTTTGACCCGCTGCGCGACGAAGGCGAAGCCTACGCCTGCGCACTGCGGGAAGCGGGCAACCCTGTCGAACAATACCGGATGCCGGATGCGCTGCACGGTTATTTCTCGCTGCCCATGCGGTTCCCAATGGTGCGCCGCACCTATGACCTGATTGAACAATTCCTGAACGGGGAGTCAATGGCATGTCAAACGACAAACGCAACCGAAAAAACCTGAGTTGGAGCCGCTTGGATAACGCGGCGAAGATCTTCCCGCCCACCTCGCACGGGTCTGCGACGGGCGTGTTCCGTCTGTCGTGCGAACTGCATGAGCCGGTCGCTCCCGACGTGCTGCAAACCGCACTTGACCGCACGCTCGAGCGCTACCCGCATCTGCTGATGGTTATGCGGCGCGGCGTTTTCTGGTACTATCTGGAGCAGACCACACTGCGCCCCTCGGCTGTGCCGGAACATGCAGCGCCGTGCGCCGCACTGTATGAGGGCAGCCGGTCGTTGCTGTTCCGTGTCAGCTACTGGCGGCACAAGGTCAGTCTGGACATGTATCATGTGCTAGCGGACGGCGCGGGTGCGATTGAGTTTTTTGAATCGCTGATGACCGCATATTTGACGCTGCGCCACCCGGAAGCGGGCGTAGACGGACTGCCGCAGGCGTCGGTATCCCAGCGCTGGGCAGACAGTTTCCAGAAGTACTACAAACCGCGCAGCGGCGGCAAGGCATCGGAAGGGCTGGGCCGCGCCTATCGCCTGCGCGGTGTGCGCCGCGCGGACGGTGGCCTGACTGTGATCGAAGGCGTGGCGGATGTGCGGCAGGTGCTTGCCGCCGCGCATCGCTGCGGTGCAACGCTGACGGTCTACATGGCCTCGCTGCTGCTCTCCGCTATCCACAGCGAAATGTATGTGCGGGAGCAAAAAAAGCCAGTTGTGCTGACCGTCCCGGTTGATCTGCGCAGCTTTTTCCCCTCGCGCACGACGCGCAACTTTTTCGGCACCATCCGTGTCGGCTACGATTTTTCCCAGCGCTGCGGCGAGATCGAAGACATTGTCGCGTGCGTGGCCGCCGCATTCAAAGAAGAACTTACCCCGGAGCGGCTGGGCGCGCGCATGAACCAACTGTCCGCGCTCGAGCACAACCCAGTGCTGCGGCTCATCCCTCTGGCGCTCAAAAATCCGGTGCTGCGGCTTTCGGGCGCAGTAGCCGGCCGCGGGGAGACCGCCGCGCTGTCCAACGTGGGCAAATTCCGCCTGCCGGAAGCACTGCACCCCTTTGTGCGCGGCTTTGGCGTGTTTATGTCCACGGGCGCGACACAGCTTTGTACCTGCTCGTTCGGCACCGAGCTGCATTTCGGCTTTACCTCGGCTTTTGAGAACACGGAAGTGCAGCGGCGGTTTTTTGAGCTGCTGGCTGACGAGGGAATTGCGATTGAAATCCGCAGCAACGAATACCATGAGGAGGAGGGAGCGGTATGCAGCGATGCCCCAGCTGCCGAGTGACCGTGGCCGGCCACAAAACCTGCTGCCCGCTGTGCGGAGGACAGCTTTCCGGCACGCCGGAACCGGACACCGAAGTATTTCCCGCGCTGGAAAAGCCGCGCTTTACCACCGGATTCGTGCTGCGCCTGCTGGCACTGATTGCGATTGCAGTGGGTGTCATCTGTGTGCTGGTCAACATCGCCACCGGGATGCACGCGCTCTGGTCGCTGTTCGTTGTGGCGGGCGCGGTCTGCGTCTGGGTGGCGGCGGCGGTCGGTGTGGCCTACCGGCGTGACATGACGCAAAATATCGGCTGGCAAGTTGTGCTGATCCCGGTGCTGTCCTTCCTGTGGGACTGGTGGACGGGCTGGCGCGGCTGGTCGGTGGATTTCGTGCTGCCATGCGTGTGTATGGTGGGTATTTTGGCGATGCTGCTCATTGCCGTGCTGTGCAAGACGCCGCTGCGGCGGTTTGCCGGGCCGCTGATCGGTGCCTGCGCATTCGGCCTGCTGCCACTGATCCTGATTGCCTGCGGGCGGGTGCGTGTACTGCTGCCTTCGCTTCTGTGCGCGGGGCTGTCGATTTTATCCATCGCCGCGCTCGTGCTGTTTCAGTGGCAAACCATCAAAGCGGAACTCCAGCGGCGGTTTCATCTATAAGCGGCGAATAACCCATATGAAAAAGGGCTGGAACTTTCGTTCCAGCCCTTTTTCGTGCGTCTTCATTGGTTACAAACCATATTGGTCAGCCGTCCTGCACTCTGGTCAGAGGTACAAATGCCGACGCGCCAAAGATCCCCACCTGCTCCGCGTCCTGCAAGACAAGGTCGCCGGTTTGGCGGTCCACATATACGATCAACCACAGATCGGTGCTCTGCTGCCGGGTGTCATACCGGTCATACAACACTCCACCATAGCTCATTTCGTCGCAAGACAGGGAAAGCGTTAAGCTGTCGTACTGCGCGGGTGGGAAATTCTCATCATACATTTCCTCTTCAGGGTAGTTGTACACACACCAGGTGTAGCCACTTTCCTCATATGTACCCGTGCCATCGTCAATCATCAGCGAATAATCGCCCATCTCGCCCGGATCGACCCACAGGTCGATATTCGTACCATCCGCCAGCGTCGCCATTGCGTGATCGCCCGTCAGGTCGTGCAAGATGGCATAAACGCTGGCATAATTGTCCGGATCATATTCATAGATCTCACCCGGCGTATAATACACCGTATTGTCATCATAGTCGTCCCAAGCTTTTGCTTCCGCTTCCGGCTCCGACGTGCCCCAATCGTCCAAATCCAGCTCGAATGAACTGACGCTGCCGCGCATGTTGCTGAACACATTCGCTGCCATCGGTGCCAGCGCAGGCAGCAGATTGAGCACGATAACTGCCGCTGCAACAACCGCTGCCACCTTCCCTTTGCCTTTTGGCGTTTCACGAATCGGTTTGACGCTGGGTTTGGCTTGTTTGGCACGTATGGGCGTTTTCCGTGTCCGTGTTTTCTGATAGGTCGGCTCGTCTGCAAACTGCTTTTCGCGCCATGCGGCCGCCTTCTTTTCCAGTTCGCCCACACGGCCGCGGGTTCCCGCGCGTGCCCCACAGATCGGGCACTCCCGGTCTTCATCACTGTAATTGATTCCGCAATGCTGGCACTTCATGCGTACGCCCCCCTTCTCTGTCTTCATCATAGCAGAGAAGGGGGGCGTGTGCAAGTTTATTTCGGCAAATTATGTAACAGCATTTCAATCTGCGCTGGTTGGATCACCCGTAGGCCGTCCTGCGCCGCAGCATGAACCGCCACGCCCTGCCCGGTGTTGGGATGCAGTGTGGAAGCGGCAAAGTCCAGTGCGAACAAGGTGACCAGCAGGACACAAAACAGCCGAAACACGCTATGCGGCAGCCGACGGAACAGCCGCAGCAGCATCGGCGCGGCCGCATACAGCGCGGCGCAGCACCCCAGACCGAACACCAGCGAGGTCAGCGGGCTGACCAGCCCGTCAAGATTCATCGGGAACATGCTGTAATCCCACCAACGTAAGCCGTAAACGGCCAGCAGATATCGTCCCGCCGCGTATTCTATCACGGAGGAACCGGCGGCGCCCAGCACAAACACCAGGGGCGGATGCGCGGCGAACCGTGCCAGCAGCAAGACGGACAGCAGCCCGCCCACGCCGTAAATCGGCAGCCAAGGCCCGAGCAACGTGCCCCGGTTGACCAGTTCCCCATCCATCAGCAGATGCAGGCCAACCTCCCACAGCCAGCCCGCCGCCGAAAATGCCAGAAACAATCCCGCCGCTTCATAGGGCGAGTACCGTCCTATCGCGCGGACGCGCGCACGATGCGCCAATCGGAATACCGCTGTCATATCCATCCCTCCCCTGTTTCCCTTTTATTGTACACGGCAATTCTTTTCATTTTCACCGCATAAAACTTAAGATTTTATGAGCATCCCTGATTTCAGGGTGCAAAAAGGGACGCGCGGAAGCGCGTCCCCCGTGTGTGTTTGCTTATTCCAGATTCAGCTTATGCTGGAGAATATAATGTGTGCCTGCGTAGCAGATCGCACTCGGGATCGCGGTTGCAACACAGAAGCCGAGCAGCACGCCGTGCAGCAACGTCTGCTGCGGCACCCCGGCCAATGCGTTCCCCAGCGCCTGCATGATCGTCTCCAGCGGGCCGTTGACCGCACCGACCAGCACAAAGCTCAGCAGGAACTGTGCCGCGGTTGACAGCACAAAGTACCACACGACCGACATCAACACGCGATGCTTTTTGGCCAGATGGCCGAGCGCCATGCACAGGTAAAGGTACAGCACACCGCCAACCGTAGAGATCAGTACCAAAAGCGTACCTTCCAGCAGATAACCCAGCACATTGGGGTCGGCCACGACTGCCCGCCCGAACTCATGCAGTACCATACCCATGCCAAAAATCAGATTGGTATTGG
>CALWEB010000135.1 GCA_944376955.1 uncultured Agathobaculum sp.
GATGGCTTCGCTCAGCCAGTGTGCATCGCAGAACAGGGAGATAGCGTCGTCGCCGGAACAGGACAGCATTGTACCTTGCTGCTGCGCCTGTACGGCAAAGCGACGCTTGACATCCGCTATCAGGTCGGAAAGGTTGTATTCGGACTTGTCCAGCATGATCGTACCTGCGTCCAGCTTGGTGATGGTCAGCAGATTGTGCACCAGCGTTTGAATGCGGTCAAGTTCCTGTTCGGACAGGGCGGTGAATTCCCGGACGGTGTCTGGGTCAACTGGCTGCTGTTGCAAAATGCCGTTGTAGATATTGAGCGCCGCCAGCGGGGTCTTGAGCTGGTGTGAGATGTCGGACAGCGTTTCCTTCATAGACTGTTTAGCGCGGCCTTCGTTTTCTGCGTGGGCATTCAGGATCGCAGCCAGCGAGTTGACCTCGTGGAACAGGCGGTTAAGTTCGCCCTCGTCGTCGCATTCAATGCGCGCGGTGGTATTGCCCGCGAGAAACGAATGCAATTGCTCAATTGCGCGCGCCATAGTCTGGTGTTGTTTCTGAAAATAGCGGTACATGACGGTCAGCACCAGAAGCCCCATGCAGGCGAACGCCGCCGGAAGATACCGCGCGGCTCGTTCGCCGCCTGCCGCGAGTAGCACGGCGGACAGCAGGGCAAAACCAACCGTCAGGGTCAGAACAAGGCAAAACAGACGCTTGATGTGCCGGTCAGTCAGCAGATTCATGGGGTACCTCATTTCGCAGCATTCCATTTGTAGCCCATACGGCGCACGGTAATAATGCGCTTGGGATTGCTGGGGTCATCCTCGATCTTGGCGCGCAGACGTCGGATGTAGACGGTCAGCGTGCTGCTGTCGATATAGTTTTGCTCGCAGTCCCACAGTCTGCCCAGAATCTGTTCGGGTGATAGCACAAGGTTGGGGTGTTCCAGAAAAAAGCACAGCAATTTGTATTCGCTGGCGGTCAGTTCGACCGGTGCGCCGTCCTTGATAACTTCGCGCGTCAGCTGATGCACGGTGATGCCGCCCGATTGGAGCATGTCGTCCGGCCGGCGGAAATCTCCGCTGCGACGCAGCAGCGCGTTGACGCGCGACAGGCAGATCGCCAGTTTGAACGGCTTGGTGATATAATCGTCGCCGCCGATATCCAGCCCCATGATGACATCGGTCTCCTCGTCCGCCGCGGTCAGAAACAGGATAGGTACTTTGGAGTTTTGACGGAACCGGCGGCAAAGGTCAAAGCCAGAACCATCGGGCAGGGTCACATCTAGAATGACTAAATCAAAGCCGCCTGACTGCCAGAGCGTTTCGGCTTCCAGACAGGTGCGGGCGACAATGACTTCATAGCCCTGTTGCCGCAGGGCAAAGGACAAGCCGTGGATTAAACTCAGATCATCTTCGACAAAAAAGATACGTTTCATGGGCGTTCACCGTCCTTGCAGTGGGATAGGATTTATCGTTTTCTATTATAGAGGTTTGCGCATGGATTACAAGCGGCAGCATGAAATACGCAAAACAGCCGCCAGGATATGTCCGGCGGCTGGTGGGGGAGTGCAGCATATTGTATGTGCGGAAACGCATTAGATGCTCAGTCTGCGGATAATGGGAATGAAGAAAAGATAAAGTCATTTCGTCTTGTCCTTTCTCAGCCTTTATGCGTGTCCGGTAGATTGTCGTTTTAAGATGAACTTCTGGACGGGATGGTCGAACGCTTCGGTCAGCCGCCCTTCCGTAAAGCCTAAATGCTTGTAGAAAGCGCGCGCTGCTCGCCCATCTGGGTCGTCCTCTCGATAGGTGGTTACAGTGATGTCTTGGTCTGTATCCATCTGTGTCAGCATGAAGGAAACTAGTCGCTGCGCAATGTGCTGTCGCCGGCAGGCCGGGTCGACTGCCAGAAAGCACAGTTCACCCGTTTCCTTGGAAAATAGTAAAATGCCGACGATACGCTTTGCATCAATCGCGCAGATAGCCGAGGACTGCGCGATAAAGTGCAGAACAGTTTCCCGGTGCTCGGCGATGGCTTCGGTGGTCTCCAAGCCGGGAAAGGCATCTCGCACCTGCTCCACTAGTGCCATCCAAGCGTCAATGTCCTGTACTTGTGCCAGCCTGATTTTCATGGTCAAGTTCCTTTCGCAGATCGTTCAGATATAGCTTCTGCTGTCGTTTCAGATATCCGGGGATAAAGGGGCGCATCCACCAGTGCTTGGCGTTCACAGTTTCGGTGCAGGTCAGTCGGGCACCGTCCACTGTCTCCTCGAAGATGCCCTCCCAAGAGCCGGACATGTTGCTATTCTCCATGGTAAAGGCCCAGCGGCGGCACGGCTCGAAGGCGGTGACTGTAAAGTTGGTGGCGTAACCGCTTTTGGTGTGTTCGATGAAGTGGGTTTCGTCTACGACTTCCACTCGCGCAAGGTTGCTGCGCCATGCGGTGCGGATAAGATCGGTCACCGTTTGCCATACCTGTTCGACAGGGCAGGGGAAGTGGACTGTCACTTTGGAAGTTGGCATGCGATCACTCCTTTATCCGTTTCTTGCGCAGCATGGATTGCCCGCCGCAGCAACCGGGACAGTAACCGCCCATAGTACACAGGCCGCAGTGCAGTCCACACAGCGAAAAACGGGTTTCTGTTCGTGTAAAACTTTTATGTTATCCTCCTGACCGGCTGACGGATGACGGTTTTCAGTCGCTCCGGCTTACACCGCCGCACATCGCTCAGGTAAATCTCGTGGTGGAAGCGGTTTTCGCTGAAGTCTGCCGCGTAGCCCTGCGCTTTGGCGTATTGCTCCATGGCGGTCACGGTGGCGGGTTCATCATCATAAGGGC
>CALWEB010000136.1 GCA_944376955.1 uncultured Agathobaculum sp.
ATGACTTCGCCGCTGAAAAGCACCTTGTTTACCGTTTCCGGCGTGCGGTAGTCCAGTCCGTGGAAGGAGGACACCAGGCACAGCGCGGAAACGGCCCAGATGAGCGTTGTAATCCGGTGCGTGCAGAGCGCGTCCATCAGCGCGGACGGCTGGGAGAACAGTGCCCGTGGCAGCAGGACGAGCGTTGCACCGGTGTGCAGGGCGGAATAAATATCCTTGACCGAAACATCGAAGTCGAGCGGCGCCTGATTGCCGATGATATCGTTTGGGCCGATCGAAAACAGTTCGGTAAAGGGAGGGATGAAATCCAGCACGGAGCGGTGGCTGACGACCACGCCCTTGGGCGTGCCGGTCGAGCCGGAGGTGAAATTGCAGTACAGCGGGTCGCCGTCGATGGCGCTGCGGCGGATATGTGCCAGCAGCGCATCATCGGGCTGGGCGTGCAGCAGTTCTTCGATCAAAAGGATTTGTCCCGCGCCGGGCAGCTGCGCGGCGAGCGCCGCGTGTTCCCGGTCGGTTACGATGCAGGGGGCTTGCAGAACCGAAAGGATCTGCGCCAGCCGCGGCTGCGGCAGCGCGGGAGAGAGTGGAACATAAAAGCAGCCTGCGTACGCCGCGCCGAAAAAGGCATATAGGGCTTCTCGTCCCTTTTCCAGCAGCACCGGGACCGGTGTGATGGGGGATAGGTGCGCGGCGAGCGCCGTGCCGCAGCTGCGGCTGCGGGAAAGCAGCGTGTCGAAGCGGTCTGCGCCGTTTTCGTCAATGACAGCGGTTTTTTCCGGCCGCGCGGCGGCGGTACGCTCTAAAAGTTCCAGAATGTTGTTCATGATTACCTCATTGTTGCTTCGTGCCGGTGGTTGGCAAAGTACTTATTTCTTGCTGGCAGCCTGCTTCGTGGAAGCGGCTTTGGTGCCGGACTGCTTGACAGCCGCCTTCTTCTGCGTGGAGGCAGCCTTGCTGGAGGACTTCTTGACGCTTTTCTTGGAAGCGGCTTTGGAACCGGACTGCTTAACCGCAGCCTTCTTCTGGGTAGAGGTGCTGGTATCGCTCTTGGTGTCGGTGCTGGTCTTGCTCTGGGCGGTGTCGTCCGGTACGTTCTGGGTCTGCGCGGTGGGTTCCTGCGCATCGCCGGCGTCCGGCTTGTCCATGGAGCATCCGGTCAGTGCGGGCAGCGCCATCAGCATGGCGAGGGAAACGGCGGCAACGCCTTTAGCAGTTTTATGATGGATTGTCTTCATGTGTAAGATCTCCTTTGTTTGTTTTTTAGGGGGTTGTTCTTGCTGATGTTAAGATACTACCGCAGTATTTACACAGCCTTTAGCAAACCTTAAAAAATCTAAAGAATGCAAAAAAACAGGACAGGCCCGGGAAGGGCCTGTCCTTGCGATGGGGGATAGTATAGAGAGGTGTCAGAAGAAAAGGTTGATAGAATCAGTGGAAATTCTCTTTTTCGATGTTTTTCACTTCGCTCAGGAAGATCGGCAGGTTTTCCGTCTGCCACTCGGTGACGCCATCGAGGAATTCCGTGTTCAAAAATGTGTCGGTGATGGCGATGCCGGTATACGGCGGCGTGATCCAGCCGCCCATGGCCAGTACATTGGCATTGTTCACAGCGCGGCAGTTATGCGCGCAGAAGGTGTTTTCGCAAAGCGCGGCATAGACGTTCGGGTACTTGTTGGCGACGATGCTCATGCCCATGCCCGTGCCGCACACCAGGATGCCGCGCTCAAATTCGCCGCTGCTGACGCGGGGCGCCAGATTCTTCGCGGCCTGCCAGTAGGCCATGCCGCCGTCACCGGTGTCCTTGCTGCCCACATCGGTCACTTCGTATCCCAGCTCTGTCAAATGTTCCTTGACCGCTTCCTTGAGCGTAAAGCCTGCGCGGTCGGATGCTACGATAATTTTTTTCATGATTTGCGGCGAAAAAACGCCTTTCCTCCTTTGAAACGTTGGTGATGGATCGGCTGCCGGCACTGTCCGGCGCGGCAGTCACGGCTTGCGGGCAACCGCACGGCGTGCGGCGGCCGCGATATCCTGTGCGGTCAGCCCGATGGATTCGCGCAAATACTCCATTTTTCCCACTTCACCGAACCGGTCGCGGAAACCGACACGCTCCATCGGACAGGGGGCGTGTTCTACGAGACATTCGGCCACCGCGCCGCCAAGGCCGTTGAGGATGCTCGCGTTTTCTGCAGTGACGGCGCAGCCCGTGCGCGCGGTGCTGGCCAGCACCAGTTCCTCATCAAGCGGCTTGATAGTGTGGATATTGATGATTTCGGCGGAAATGCCTTCGGCTTGCAGCAGTTCTGCGGCGTCGAGGGCCTCTGCAACCATGATGCCGCTGGCAAAAATCGAAACGTCGCTGCCCGCTTGCAGCAGGTTGCCTTTGCCGAGGGTAAATGGGGTGCCTTCGTCGAAAATGTGTACCGCCTGCTTGCGCAGCAGCCGGATGTACACCGGGCCGTTATGTGCAAGGATTTGCGGGAAGGCGGCGCGCAGCTGGGTGCCGTCCACCGGCTCGTAGACCACCATGCCGGGGATGTTGCGCATGATCGCAATATCTTCGGTACTCATGTGGGTGCCGCCGTTCAGTTCGGCGGTGATGCCGGGGTCGCTGCCGACCATTTTGACATTCAGCCCGGCATAGGCGACCGACAGCGTCACCTGATCACAGCAGCGGCGGGTGGCAAACGGGGTGAAACTGTGCGTAAACGGGATTTTGCCCATGGCGGAAAGCCCGGCAGCGACACCAATCATGTTGGCCTCGGCAACACCGACGTCAATCGCGCGTTCGGGGAAAACCGCCTGAAACCGAAGGACGGAAGAGGCGTTCATCAGGTCGGCATCCACCGCGCAAATGCGCGGATCCTGTTTGCCATATTCGATCAGCAGGTCGGAATATACTTCACGCAGCCCCTGCGTTTCCAGTTCTCTTGCCATCATTGCACCTCCTGCTGTTCGAGCTTGCGGATTGCATTCTGCCACATTTCAGTGGTCAGACCCTTCATATTATGGCTGCCCAGACGGTTTTTGGCAAAATCGCAGCCCTTTCCCTTGATTGTGTCCAGAATGATCATGGACGGGCGGCTCTGGATCTTCTGTGCCGTGTCGATTGCGTGGGCGATGGCGTCCACATTGTGGCCGTCCACCGTCTGCACATGCCAGTTGAACGCGCGCCACTTGTCGTCCAGCGGCTCCAGCCCGTTGACCTGCTCGATGCAGCCGTCAATCTGCATTTTGTTGTAGTCGGTAAAGGCAATCAGGTTGCCCAGATGCCGGCTGCCTGCCAGCATAGCGGCCTCCCAGACCTGCCCTTCCTGGCTTTCGCCGTCCCCGATGCAGGCGTAGATGAAGCTGGGCAGTGCGTCCATTTTCGCGGCGATCGCCATACCGACTGCACAGCTGAAGCCTTGCCCGAGCGAACCGGTCGTCATATCAATGCCGCGGGTGCGCTGCATATCGCAGTGGCTGGGCAGCTGCGTGCCGGGGCGGTTGAGCGTGGCGAGCGCTTCTTCCGGCAGATAGCCGCGCAGTGCGAGCGTAGCGTATACCGCCGGGCCGCCGTGGCCCTTGGACAGTACGAAACGGTCGCGTTCGTTCCAATCCGGCTCCTGAGGGCGGATGCGCATGGCGTGGAAATACAGCACTGCGAGCAACTCACACAAATCGACCGAACCGCCGATATGCCCGGCGGACAGTTCGCCAATCTCTCGGATGGTCATTTTGCGGATGAGCTGTGCCTTTTCGCGCAGCATCCGGCTGGTTTGCATGTCCATTTGGCAGCCTCCTTATAAAATCGTGCGGAGCAGGCGGCACAACGTCTCCTGCGTCATGGTGGCGGGCGTGAGCTGCATCTGTGCGGCGGCGCCCATGCCGACCGCGGCAATGTGTTCAATATCTGCATCGGTCACACCCAGCTGGGACAGCCGCACGGGCATCCCCATGCTGACCATCAGCTGCTCGATGCCGTCGGCCAATGCCGGCACATCGGCATAGCCGAGGAACTGCGCGAGCGTCTGCATTTTGTCCGCTGCCATTTCGGTGCTGACGCGGATGAAGGCCGGCAGCGTGATGGCGCAGGCGGTGCCGTGGTTGGCGTGGAATTCGGTTGTCAGCGGGAAGCTGACCGCATGTACGCCGGTGGTGCGAGTCTGGCTGAACGCCACGCCCGCCGTCAGCGCGGAAACGATCATCGCGGCGCGGGCCGGTGCATTTTCCGGCTCAGCATAAGCGGTGCGGATGTTTTCCAGAATGGTTTTCATTGCGCCCATCGCCAGATAGTCGCACATCGGCTGGCTTTCGCGGTTCCAATAGGCCTCAATGGCGTGGCAGAAAGCGTCCATGCCGGTCGAGGCGGTCTGCCCCTTGGGCAGCGTATACGTCATTTCCGGGTCGATCAGCGCTACATCCGCCCAGAACTCGCCGCAGACAAACGGCATCTTGATGCCCGCGCGCGGGTCGGTGAACACGCCGACGTTGGTCACTTCGCTGCCCGTGCCTGCGGTGGTCGGGATCAGGATGAGGCGGGTGGTGCGCGGCGCGAACTGTTTGGTGCCGCCCGCGTAGTAGTCATAGATGCTGCCCTCGTTGGTGGTCAGGCAGGAGACAACCTTGGCCACGTCCAGGCTGGAGCCGCCGCCCAAGCCGACGATGGTTTGTGCGCCGGCCTGCCGGGCAAGTGCCGCGCAGGCATCCACGCTGGTTGTGCTCGGGTTTGGCTCGATGTCGGAAAAATAGGTCACGGTTTTGCCGGTCAGTGCGTTGCCGATGCGCTCCGCTGTCCCATTTTGATACAGGAAGGGGTCGGAAATAATGAGCACGCTGTCACCGCGGATCTCATCGAGCATGTTGCGCGCTGCACCCTGCCCGCAGCGAATATGCGCGGGCATCCAAAAACGAAATTCGGAGTTCATGTTGCTTGCTTCCTTTCTTCTTTTATAGGGGGATCACATTTGGTTGGCCAGTTCGCCTTCCTCTTTCCTGCGCTGCTCGATCAGGATGCCCAGCGCGCCGACCAGCACGACCAACATCCCGGCGATCTGCTTGCCCCCAAGCTGTTCGTCTAACAGGACAAACGAGATGACGCTGGAGACGACCGGCATGAACAGCAGGAAGATTTTGACCAGCCAAACAGGGAAATGCGACAGGTTGTAGTAATAAACGATGTACACCAGCGTCTGTCCCAGCCCGGCGATGAGCAGTGCAAGGGCGAGCGGGCGGCTGCTGCCGATGCGCGCAAACTGATCGAAAGTGTGCATCGCGGCAGCCGTAGCGAGGAAAAACAGCATGGTGATGAAGTTGTTGTAATACGCGATCACCCGGTTGGAAACCGGATTGACCGGGCTGCGCTGCACGCTCTTGATCAGGAACGCATTGATCGAGACGAACAGCGCGCTGAGGATAAAAAACAGGCAGCTGGGATCGATTTGTGACAGGCTGGACAGGCCAAGCCCCATCACCATCAGCACGCCGAATAGCATCACGAAGGTGTACAGCCACTCGCGGCGGCTGAAGTGCTGCCGGTACAGGATGACGCTGATCAGGTTGACAAACAGGATGTCCGTTTTGAGCAGCGCGGTGCCAATCCCGGCTGACGCGGACATCTGCAAACCGACAAACGCCGTATAGTCCAGCAAAAAGCCCATCAGACCGATGAGGAACAGCCGAAACCGCACGCCGCGCGTGTGCAGCAAGGTGTGCATCTCGCCTTTCCCAAGCATGATCACGGTCAAAAACAGCATGGTGAGCAGCCGGATGATGATGCCGACATTGAAAACCGACATGGATTCGACCGCTTTATTGCTGGCGACATAATAGGTGCCCCAGATCACGGCAAGCGAGAGCAGAGGGATCAGGTTTTTTGGTTTCATATTCGTTTCGCCTGCGCTTCCCGCTTACTGCGCGTTTTTCTCCGCCTGCTTGGCTTGCCGCGCGGCGTTGATCTTGCGCAGGATGACCGGCAGGAACACCGAACCGAAGGCGATCAGCAGCAGGGCCAGAGAGATGGGGCGGGTGAAGAAGATCGAAAAATCGCCCTTGCTGACCAGCAGCGCGCGTTGGAGGTTCTTTTCCAGCGTGTTGCCGAGAATCAGGCCGAGGATGATCGGGGGCATCGGGAAATCGAGCTTGATCAGGAAAAAGGCGATCAGGCCGAAAATCATCATCAGGAAAATGTCGTTGACGCTGTTGTTGAGTGCAAACGTGCCGACGATGCAGAACACAAACACGATTGGGGTCAGGTACTTGTTGTGGACGTCGCCAATCTTGGCAAACAGGCGGATGCCGCAAAAGCCCAGCAGGCCCATGAACAGGTTGGCGAGGAACAGGCCGACGATAATGGTATACACTTTGGTCTGCTCCGAGGTGAACAGCAGCGGGCCGGGGACGATGCCTTGCATCATCAGCGCGCCCAGCATGACAGCGGTGCCGGCGTCGCCCGGGATGCCCAGCGTCAGCAGCGGGATGAGTGCGCCGCCGGAGACGGCGTTATTTGCTGCTTCCGGTGCGGCAACGCCTTCAATGCGGCCGGTGCCGAATTCTTCTGGCTTTTTGCTCCAGCGGCGTGCCTCGTTGTAGGCCAGCCAGGAAGCAATATCGCCGCCCGTGCCCGGGATAGCGCCAACCAGCGTGCCGATGATGCTCGAACGCAGCATGGTCGGGAAGGTCGTGCGGATATCCTTGAAGGTTGGGAAGGTGCGGCGCAGTTTGGCTTTGCTGCGCTCGGCCGTTTGCGAAATGGTTTCGGCATTGAACAGGCCTTGGGAGAAAGCGTACAGGCCGATCAGCACCGGCACCATGGCGATGCCTGCCAGCAGATAGGTCGAGCCAAAGGTGAAGCGCTTGGCGCCGGTCAGCGCATCCATGCCGACCGTGGCGAGCATCAGGCCGATGACGGCGCTGATCAAGCCCTTGGTGACGTCCTTGGAGGAAAGGCTGGTGACCATGCTCAGGCCGAAGATCGCCAGCGAGAAATATTCCGGAGACGTAAAGGACAGCGCAACCTTGGAAAGCAGCGGTGCGGTCCACAACAGCATGACTGCGCTGAACAGACCGCCAAAAGTGGATGCAAAGGTGGAGATGCCGAGCGCGCGTGCCGCTTCGCCGCGCTGGGTCAGCGGATAGCCGTCCAGTACCGTGGCGGCAGAGTTCGCAGTGCCGGGCGTTTTCACCAGAATTGCCGTGATCGAACCGCCATAGATGGCGCCGCAGAATACGCCCAGCAGCATCAGGATACCGGTCGAACCATCAAACCGTAAGGTCAGCGGCAGCATCAGGCTCAAACCCATAATCGAGGACAGGCCGGGCATCGCGCCGACAAAGATGCCGACAAAGGTGCCCAACAACATAATGAGCAGGTTCATCGGTTGTAGGACAACGCCGATGACCGAAATCAAGCTTTCTAACATAGTTTCGCCTCCTTAAAACGAAAGAAGGATGCCGCCCGGCATTTTCAGTTGCAGCAGCATGACAAAAACGATAAAGATGAACACCACGATACCGGCCGTCAGCCCGATCAGTACCAATGGACGCCGTTCGCCCAGCAGGAACATGACCGATGGAATCAGGTAGATGATCGCAATATAGAAACCGAATAGTTTGAGCAGCAGGCAGAACAAGGCCAGCAGACCAATCAGGATATAGATGCGCTTCATGCCGGGAGAGCGGAAGTCAATGGGTTTTTCCTCCCCTTCCGGGCGTGGGCGGACCAGCGTTTGTATGATCAGGATGACGGACAGCAGGATCATGGCCACGCTGAGGATCATCGGCCAGACGCCCGGCCCCATTGCCGTACCCTGTACCGCCGCGCCGCTTTGCAGGCTGCTGCGGATCATGAGCGCGGACAGCAGGATCAGGACGACCGAGATCCCAATGTTGTATTTTTTCATACGCTTTCACCTCGCAGGATACAAATAGGGCGCAAACCCAACACGGAGTGTTCGGTTCGCGCCCCGCTGTTACAGATATGCTATATGGCTGGGTCAGCCAACCAGGGTGGTATAATAATCCGACTGATCGGCAATGAAGCCGGCCAGGTCATCAACGCCAAGGGTGATCGGCTCGAAGTAGAAGCCCTCGCGGGTTTCTGCATACTGATCGGAAACGACCGCTTCGCTCAGTGCGTCCTGCAGGAAGGAGACGATGTCATCCGGGGTGCCTGCGGGGGCAGCGATCATAATCCAGCTGAGCAGGTTCACATCGGCAAAACGGTCATCGGTTTCCGCCATGGTTGGGACATCCGGGGAAGCGGTCGAACGCTCGGCGGAGGTCACCGCGATCGGAACCAGATCGCCGGAATCAATGTTGCCGACCGCCGGTGCCATAGCGGAGATGCACAGCGAAACTTCGCCCGACAAAACGCCCGCGATGGCGTCCGGTGCGGAGTCATACGGGACGGAAGAAACCTGCAGGCCGGCGCTCGTCAGGATGGAGCCGAGCAGGTTGGGTACGGTGCCGACGCCGGTGACGCCGACGACCAGTTCGCCCGGATGCGCTTCGGCATAGGAGATAAACTCAGCAAAGCTGGTAAACGGCGCATCTTTGGATGCCAGCAGCAGATAGGGGTCCTGTTCCACCGCGGCCAGCGGAATCATGGCCTCGGTCGGATTGATGTCGGTTGCGCCGGAAACGTAATTGAGTACGAGATCGCAGTTGACCAAGCCGAGTGTGTAACCATCCGCATCCCGTGTCAGGAAGTCCTCGGTGCCGATCAGGCCGGAGCCGCCTTCCTTGTTGGTCACGGTGATCTGCTGGTCGATCACTTCTTTGGGAATGGCGTCCAGCACGCCGCGGACAGCCAGATCGGTTGTGCCGCCAACCTTATAAGGGACGATCACTTCAATTCCCTTGGAGGGGTAATCCGAACCGGCGGTATCATTGCCAGAATCAGCGGTGTCTGTTGTGCCGCCGCCCGAGCTGCCGCACGCAGCCAACGATGCAGTCATGGTCAGGGCCAGCAACATTGCAAGAAATCTTTTCATTTCGCTCTCCTCCATATTGTTTCGAAACATACGAAATACGAAAGCTAAAAGAAGCAATCGTTTTTCTTTTATGTTCTATATATACCATAGCTGTGATAAAGTGTAAATTTATTTTCGAATTTGATTTCGTATAAATTTCGAAAGAAAATTTGTGCATTCTGTTTTACGCTTTATTCGAAAAATATTATGGATACAGGGATGCACAGGGATGGTTTGGCCTTTTCGGTATGTATTAGAAGTGAACAAAAGGCGGAACAACTAACCAACAATGCCTATCTTTACCAATAATATTGTGTTGACTGGTTGACAATGCTTTCTGCGATATGCTATAATGCAGAAAAGGAAACGATTTCAACTTCTAAACTTTCGAATTTACTTTCGAATTATCACAGGGGTGGGAATATGGGAAATACAAGGAGTCAGTATATCCTGAGCGCGCTGCGGGACCGTGGGACGTTAACCGTGGCGGAGTTATCCGAGCAGCTGGGGGTTTCACTGGTCACCATCCGAAAGGATGTCCGCGAGCTTGCTGCGCAAAATCTGATTGTACGGCAGCATGGAAAAATCTCGCTGCCGATTTCCATACAGCAATCCTATCTGCCATTTAATATGCGCTCGATCACGCAGATTGATGACAAAAAACGCATTGCGCAGGTGGCGGCCTCGATGATTGACCGGGATGATACGATCATTCTGGATGCAGGAACCACCACGCTGGCAATCGCCACCGAAATCCGGGGACGGCCGCCGGTGAACATTGCGACCAACTCGATCAGTATCCCGTACACCCTTTCCGACAGCGACCATTTGATCAGTGTAGCTGGCGGGCAGATGCTCAATCACAGCCTGTGTACCGCAGGATCGGATGCAGAGCATTTCTTCCGCAGCATTCAGGCGGAAAAAGCGTTTATCGGCCTTTCCGGCGTATGGGATAACCTTAGTTTGACAACTGGCCTGAAAGCGGAGGCCGCCGTCAAAGGCGCGATGATTGCGGCGGCGAGACGGGTGATTGTTGTAGCAGCCAACCAGAAGTTTTATCACAGCCAGATGTTCAATTTCTGCGATGCGGACAAGATTGACACGATTATCACCACCGGGCCGACTTTGCCGGAGAGCATACTGGAGCAAATCGAACGGTACCATATCCGGTTGATCTATGCCGATGCAGAGCAGCCGGAGGCGGTGGAGACATCGGATTGACAGCATGAAAAAAGGTAGACGGGCTTGCCGTCTACCTTTTGTTTTTATGTGGGGTGGTTTGGCGCTGCCGGCCGGGGCAGCGTCAGTTCAAATTCGGTGTGCCAGCCGCTGTGCGGCGGCTGCACCAGCCGGATCGAGCCGCCATGCAGCTCGGCCACTTTTTTGACGATGGCCATGCCCAGCCCCGTGCCGCCGCCCGAGGTGCGGGCGCGGTTGCTGGTGACAAACGGTTCGAACAGGGTGTCCGCCAGTTCGGGCGGGATGCCGACGCCGTCATCCGCTATGGTCAGCCGGATGGTGTCAGGGGTATCCGCCAGTCCGAAAAACAGCGTTGTTCCGGCAGGGTTATATTGCAGGGCGTTGCTGGTCAGGTTTTCCAGCAGGCGACGCAGCAGCCGGGGGTCGAATGCCGCCATAACCGGCGTATCCGGCAGGCCGAGCGACAGGGCAAAACTGCGGGACTCGATTTCGGGATACTTCTCCGCCAGATAGCTTTTGCAGAATTCGCACAGGTCGGCGGTTTCCGCTTGCAGCACATAGTCCGGATGGTCAAGACGGACATAGTCAAACAGGGTATTCATCAGCACCGTGCTGTCCGACGCCTTGCGGCAGATGGTTTGGAGGTATTGCTGCCGCTTATCGGGCGGCACAACGCCGTCGGCCAGCGCCTGCGCATAGCCCTGAATGACGGTCAGCGGGGTTTTCAAGTCGTGTGACAGGTCGGCCAGCACGCGCTGCTTTTCCGCGTTTGCCGCCTGTTTTTCCGCGCTGACCTGTTCGAGCCGGTCGAGCAGGTGGGTAAAGCTGTCCGTCACCTGCCTAAATTCGATCGGCAGGGCGTCCAGATTGACTTCTACCCGCCGGCCTGCACCATAGGCGATGATCGCTTTATGCAGCGGCAGGATGGCGCGGCGGATTTTCCGGCTGAACAGGACTGCCAGCAGCAGGATGACCACCAGAATAATGGGGAGGGAGAGCAGCGCCAGGCGGTTGGCGCTTTCCAGCGCTTTCAGATAGGCGGCTTCTGTGAAACGCGGGCAGACAAAGGCCAGCGTGCGCTCCTCGCCGGAAACGGTGTAATAAACCGCTTTGGAAATTTCCCATTGCCTCTGGTAACTGCCTTGCAGCAGTTCGAACTCCCGTTCGGACAACTGCTCGCGCCAAGGGAACAGGTCACCCTCGATGATCCGGTAATCTTCATCGATGATGCAATAATCCAGAAAATCCGCTTCGCTGTTTTCATGGTCATAACGGTGCAGCGCAATATAGTAGTAGCCTTCACGCGGCATATCGGCCATTTCCTGTACGGAATAGTATAGGTCGGAGTCATATTCATTGATCAGCCAGAGATCGTCCGCGTGGAAATGTTCTTTGAACTCGTTATCCGAGGCATAAAGGACGCGGCTGTCCGCGTCAAACACCATGTAGGCGCAGCCGCGGAAGCGGCGCATGGGGATGGAGGCAAAATCGTCCTGTTCGAGTGCGTCGCTGTATTGCAGCATATTGCCGAGGGAGGGGAACGCATTGTCCAGACGCAGCGAGATCAGTGCATTCAGCGCCGCGTTGATGACAAACACCAGCAGCGAGCAAAGGATAAAATACGTGATGCAGGTGCGCAGGAAGCTTTTGCCCAGCAGCAGTTTATTGGTCTTCAATTTTATAGCCCAACCCCCTGACTGTCTTGATGTACTGCGGATTGGCCGGATCGCGTTCGATTTTGGCGCGCAGATTGGAGATATGTACCATCATGGTGCTGTCGTCGCTTTCGTAGTAGGTGCCGCCCACGCATTCGTACAGCTGCGCTCGGGTGAACACCCGGCCGGGGCAGCGCATCATTTCCGCCAGAATCCGCAGTTCTGTGGAGGTCAGAGGAAGGGTGACGCCGTTTTTGCGCAGGACAAATTTGTCGGTATCCAGCTCCAGCTCGCCCAGCGACAGCACGCGCGGCGCAGCGGCAGGGGTGTTGCCTGCGCCCAGCTGATAATACCGGCGCAGCGCGGATTTGACATAGGCCACGACTTCCAACGCATTGAATGGTTTGGTGATATATGCGTCCGCGCCGATGTTCAGCCCCAGCACCTTGTCCGTATCCAAGTCCTTGGCGGACAGGATGATGATGGGCAGGTTGCTGAATTCACGCACGCGCTGGATCAGCTCATATCCGTTTAGACCGGGCATCATAATATCCACCAGCGCCAGCGCGATGCCGCCGGCGCGGATGGCCTTGAGGGCTTCGGTGCCGTCCGTGACCGACTGCACGGAAAATTCGCTGCCCAGATATAGGGTCAGCAGTTCAATGATGTCGCGGTCGTCCTCTGCGATCAGAATGGTATGCTTCAAAATTCTCCTCCATTTCTGCTCTCCGGTGGTGCAACCTGCCGGAAAAATCCTGAAAAACCTTTTATTGTAAAGCGCAGTGCGCGCTTTTTTTAATACTACTATAATCCGCTGCCAATAGCAAGAGTGGTGGTGGGAAAAGACGGTACCGGGAATTGACAGGGGCTTCCGGCAGGGATTAAGATGGTGCATGGGAAAGGATGAATGGGAATGAGGAAATCCTACGAAATTGATATGACACGAGGGCCATTGCTCAGCCGGATCCTGCTGTTTGCACTGCCGCTGATCTGCTCGGGCGTGCTACAGCTGTTGTTCAACGCGGCGGATATCATTGTGGTTGGACGGTATGCAGGCAGCCATGCGATGGCGGCGGTTGGCGCAACCAGCGCACTGATCAATCTGCTGGTCAATTTCTTTATCGGCATTTCGGTCGGCGCAAATGTATTGGTGGCGCGTTTTTGCGGCGCGAATGATTATGACGACGCGCAGGAAACCGTGCAGACCGCGCTGATCACCGCGGTGGCGGGCGGTGTGATTTTGGTCGTGGCGGGCATTTGCCTGGCGCGTCCCATGCTGGAATGGATGGCGACTCCGGCTGAGGTATTGGATCAGGCGGTATTGTACATGCGTATCTATTTCATCGGGATGCCGGCAACCATGCTGTACAACTTCGGTGCGGCGATCCTGCGCGCGGTGGGGGACACCCGGCGGCCGCTGTACTTTTTGCTGTTCAGCGGTGCGGTCAATGTGGTGTGCAACCTGTTTTTTGTCATTGTGCTGCACATGGGCGTGGCGGGCGTTGCCACCGCGACCGTGATTGCGCAGGTGATCTCCGCGGTGCTGATTGTGCTGTGCCTGACGCGGGTGGACGGCATGTGTAACGTCAACCTCAAGCGGCTGAAGTTCCATCGGGACAAGTTTGCGCGCATCATGCAGGTCGGGGTGCCTGCGGGGCTGCAAAGCGTAATTTTCAATATTTCGAACGTACTCATCCAGTCGTCGATTAACTCGTTTGGCGCGATTGTGGTCGCAGGCAACACGGCGGCCAGCAATATCGAGGGCTTTGTATACACCTCGATGAATGCACTGTATCAGACTTCGCTCAGCTTCACCAGCCAGAACTTAGGCGCCAAGCAGTATCACCGGATTGACAAGGTGCTGCTGCGCTGCATGGTGCTGGTCATGTTGATCGGCGTGGTGCTGGGCAACGGTGCGCATCTGTTGGGCGAAAGCCTGCTGGGCATCTATTCGACCGATGCCGAAGTGATTGCCTATGGTATGATGCGTCTGGGCGTGGTGAGTGTTACCTATTGCCTGTGCGGCATGATGGATGTGGTCGCGGGCAGTGTGCGCGGCTTGGGATATTCCATCCTGCCGATGCTGGTGTCGCTTGCGGGGGCGTGTGTGTTCCGTATCATCTGGATTTTCACCGTGTTCCAGTGGCAGCACACGCTGTTCAGCTTATATATATCCTATCCGATTTCGTGGGCACTGACCATCTGCGCACATCTGGTGTGCTATTTCGTGGTGCGGAGTCGGGTCTTTCCCAAAGCTGGGGAACAGGCCGCGTGATTTCAGGCGTTGTCAAAAAAGAGCGTGCAAACCGGAAAACGGTTTGCACGCTCTTTTGCTTTTCTCAGTAGTGGGATGCGGCCCGTGCGTGGAACGCGCGCAGAACCCGTCCTACCGCCAGACCCAACAGGGAAATGCCCGCGCCGATGAGCAGCGCACTCCAGTCGGGGGTATGCAGACGGTGGGTGGACAGCATATTGGCCAGTGTGAAAGTCAGGTACGGCGCAAGCATATAGAGTATGCCGCACACAGGCAGGCAGAGCAGGCTCATCCTGCCCCAACAAGCCGTTTTGGCAACCAGTAGGGCAAAGATGAACGTTGCAGCGGGCAGCGCAAGCCACAGAATCAGCAGGGTGTACGCCATGCCGTCGGTCGCGCCGGTAAAGCACCAGAAGAACAGCAGTGCCAGCAACCACACGGCAAGATAGCCCGCGGGCAAAAGAAAACGGGAACGGTTAGCGTGTTTCGTCATAAGACCGCCTCCTTTGGCGAACGCAAAGCGGGTGGGAAGGCCCCTTCTGTTACTTGCAGTATAACACGATGCAGGGACGGGGACAAGGGCGGGAAAAATTTATCCGGTCGGCAAAAAAATGCTGGGCATGTGGCGGCGCATGTGGTATAATGTGTCGGAAAGCTGTCTTGACAGCGAGATTGACACATAGCCGCACAATGCGGCAAAGAAGGGGTAACATGGACAAGGTAAAACAATTTCTCAAACGCAAGGACATTGTGATTTCGGTCAAACGGTACGGTATCGACGCGCTCGGCGCGATGGCGCAGGGCCTGTTCTGTTCGCTGTTGATCGGCACGATCATTGACACGGTGGGTAAGCAGCTGGGCATCCCGTTTCTGACCATGACGGTGGCAACGGTCAACGACACGGCGTATACGGTCGGTTCGCTCGCCTCGGCAATGAGCGGCCGGCGATGGCGGTGGCCATTGGCTATGCGCTCAACTGCCCGCCGCTCGTCTTATTTTCGCTGATCAGCGTGGGCTTTGCCTCCAACGCGCTGGGCGGCGCAGGCGGGCC
Organism: uncultured Agathobaculum sp.; assembly: GCA_944376955.1. GTDB lineage: Bacteria > Bacillota > Clostridia > Oscillospirales > Butyricicoccaceae > Agathobaculum. The sequence goes on from CALWEB010000136.1 coordinate 15,118, forward strand.
GCTGGCGGTGCTGTTTGTGGCGATCATCGCGGCGGAAATCGGTAAAGCGGTGGCGGGTGAAACCCGCGTGGATATTTTGGTGACCCCGTTGGTGACCATTGGCGTGGGCGCGGCGCTCTCGGCATGGTGGGCGCCCGCGCTCGGTGCTGCGGCAATGCAGGTGGGCGCGCTGATCATGTGGGCAACCAACTTGCAGCCGTTCCTGATGGGGATTCTGGTGTCCGTGCTGGTTGGTGTGGCGCTCACGCTGCCGATTTCCTCGGCGGCAATTTGTGCGGCGCTCAGCCTGACCGGGCTGGCCGGCGGCGCGGCGGTTGCGGGCTGCTGCGCGCAGATGGTCGGTTTTGCTGTCATGTCCTTCCCGGAGAACCGCTGGGGTGGTTTGGTGTCGCAGGGCATCGGAACTTCCATGCTGCAAATGGGCAATATCGTCAAAAACCCGCGCATCTGGATTGCACCGATCGTGACGTCGGCCATCACCGGCCCGATTGCAACCTGCCTGTTCCGGCTGGAGATGAATGGCCCTCCGGTTTCCTCGGGCATGGGCACCTGCGGCTTGGTCGGGCAGATCGGCGTCTATACCGGCTGGTTGAATGACGTCGCCGCAGGGGTGAAGGCGGCGGTCACCGCGCAGGACTGGATTGGCCTGCTGCTGGTTTCTTTTGTGCTGCCCGCGGTGCTGTGCCCGCTGATCAACCTTGCCCTGCGCCGCATCGGCTGGGTCAAGGACGGGGATATGACGCTGTAATCCGTGCCAGACGGCTGACAAAAGCAACAGGAAATGCAAAAGGCGTGCTGTACAATCGTGCAGCACGCCTTTTCGTTATGAGATTTTGGTCTGGTCATGGAGGCGGGAAAGCTCCTGGTCGAACAAGTCCACTTCATGCCGGAGGCTGCGCACCTCCCAGGAACGGCTGGAAAGGGCGTGGTTGAGGCTGGTGATTTTTTCATTCAGCACTTCGATCTGATCCTGCGCCCGAACCAGTTCCTGCAGCTTGTTTTTCAGGTTGTTTTCGGTATCCATCAGCTGCTGCTCAAGCGCGCGCTTGTCTGCATCGCGGGCACCGTTTTGCGGGTGATAGTCGTAAAATGCCACCAAATAATACCAGCGGTTTTCCACTAAAGCGCCGGTCATGCGCATATACATGGGGCGGTTGGTTTCGCTCAAGCGGATGAGCGTCTGGTTGACCCGTTTGGGGTCTGCTGCTGCCTGCAAGCGGTGGGCGGAAAGCTGGATGCGCTGCATCAGATCGCCGCTGACGTGATCAGCCAGACGGCCTGAATACCCTTGCTGATCCAGATGGAAGCGATGGAAAATATCTTCGCCGGCAAAAACAATGCGGAAGTTTTCGTCAATCAACAGGGTGCTGGGATAGTGGATGATGAAGAACTGTTGCAGGATCCGCTGGATCGGGACGCCGAGCGGGTATCCGTTGGACGGGTTGGAGGATGCCGGGCAGGAGTCGTACTCCCAGTTGTACATTTCGTCCTCATCGTCCAGCTTGTGCCAGATTCCCGGACAGTCACGGTTGACGGAAAAGTGCATCTGGCCGTCGGTGAGCGGGTGCGTGCTGGGCAGCAACAGACACCCGTTGGGGGAAAGACTGTGATAAAGCGATTGGATCAGCTTGCCTTGGCAGCCCGGACACAGAATGGAGATCAGCCTGCGGCAGCACACCAGTTCAATCTGCGAGAAGGGCGGGTCGAGCAACGGATCATAGGGGGAAAAGACTACCATTTTGCGCACTTTCGCGCAGATCTGGAAACCACCTTCCACCGGGATTAGGTATTTTTTACGCAGGTTCTGGGGGATGGATACCACCTGCCGGGCGGTATAGATGCCATCCGGCCCTTGTTTGCTGTTGTTCAGATAGGCAGCGTCAGTGGCAAAGATGCGCGCGTTGTCCTGACAATCGTGCAGTTCCTGAAATTCCGCAATCGCCATAGCCAGCGTATAGGCTTCCTCGCCGCTGGCGGCGCTGAGCGCCCATACCCGGATCGGAGTACCGGGGGCATGGATGTGGGGCAAAAGTTCTTCCTGAATATAGCGGAAGAACTTGGGATCGTCAAAAAAAGTGGGTGATGCTGGCTGGACGGCATAGAGGAATTCCAAGCGCCGATCCTGGGAAGCGGACATCAGCCGGATAAAAGCGGATACCGAACGCAGGTCATGCTGCTGGAGGTACTTCTGCACGGTCTGGCGCAGATGCTCCGGCGAATACCGGGACAGATTCACCCCCATGGTGCGCTGGAACAGGTCGGTCCAATTCTCCATCAGGTCTGGGGTCAGCGTGGTGGTATTGTCGGGGGTGGCGGCTGAAGGTTCCAGCGGGGCGGCGCCGGTAAGCTGGTCCACGGTGACATTTGTCCGTATTTAAGTTCAGCCGTGATGCAGGAACAGAAAAGCAGGCCCATACCTGAGCCGGTGGACGCCGGTGTTGTGCCACAGGGAAAACGCTGCATCGAAACAGGCATGAAAAGGGGAGGCGCTTCGGTGGGAAGCGCCTCCCTAATTTTTGTGGAAAAGTGTATTTGGTTGGCCAAGATTATAAGGTGCCAAGCGCAGGGAAAAACCGCGCAAGGAAAAAGAAAACGATGGGGAAGATCACGGCAGGCAGCAGGTTGCCGACTTTAACCTTTTTGTCAAACATGAGGTTGAAGCCGATGGCGAAGATCAGCACTGAGCCGATGCAGGATACCTGGCTGATGAGCGCGTCGGTCAGCCACGGGCGGATGAACCGTGCCAGCAGCGTAATGCCGCCCTGATAGAGCAGCAGCGGCAGGATGGATAGGTAGACCCCCTTGCCGAGCGACGCCGCGAAGATCACCGAGGACACGCCGTCCAGCACGGCTTTGGCGATCAGGATGGACGGGTCGCCGTTGAGGCCATCCTCCAGCGCGCCGACGATTGCCATTGCGCCCACGCAGAACAGCAGTGACGCCGCCACAAAGCCCTGCACGAATTTCCCGTCCTCACTGCTGCCGGAAAACCGGGTTTGGCACCACGAGCCAAAATCATTGAGTCGGGTTTCGATATCCAGCGCTTCCCCGACCACAGCGCCCAGAACCAGACTGAGCACGAGCAGCATGGTGTGTTGCGTGGAAAGCGCGCTGCCGTCGATGGTCAGCAGGCCGCTTGCCGCGCCGCCGATACCGATGAAGAACGTACACAGGCCGAGCGCCTGCATAATGGTGGTTTCAAAACGCCGCGGTAGCCCGCCCTTGAGGAAAACGCCGAGCGTGGTGCCGGCCGCGATGGTGGCGCAGTTGACAATGGTGCCGAGTCCGATCATTTCGTGTGTTACCCCCTCTTTTGCTTTAGTGTACTAAAATTGATTGTACGGCAAAAAATGGGCAAAGTCAAATGTTTTTCTACGTTGGGCCGCTGGGTTCAGCAGTTTTCCAGATCAATGATCAGCTTTTTGCAGTACGAACAGTGCCAAGCGCGCGCTTCGGCGCGCTGTGTAGGCGTATGGGAGCCGACGGTCAGCCCGCCGCAGGCCCACAGGCCGAACAGCATCTTTTTGTCATGCGGCTGCCAGCGGAGCGCCTTGTGGTCGCCCAGCAGTTTGCCGTCGAGCATCTCTTTTCCGCAGTAAGGGCATTGCATCATTGGTCATACCTCCCTGAAAAACATGTCGGTGGGTGGAACAGGTCATGGCAGGCAGAAGGGGGTTTTGCGGAAGTGGTCGCCGCCCACATGCAGCGCGGGGGCAGGGTAGCCAAGGGCATACAGGTCGTCTGCGAGGGCGTCATGTGCAAGGGTGGGCTGCAAGGCGTCCGGCAGGGTGCGCTCGGTGACCGGTTTGACGATCACCGGCAGCGGACAGGTGTCCTTCATGCGGCGCAGGAGTTCCCGGCCGCGCGCGCCGACCGCCAGCACGCGGACATAGTCCGCCGTCGGCGGGACGCTGGTCGGCAGGTCGAGCCAAGCCCGCAGCAGCACCCGGCGCACGCGCGCGAGCGGGTAGCGGCGGGTTTGGGCAGCGGTGCAGACCGCGGCAAAGCTGGAATGATCCCGGATTGCCGTCCAGAGACGGTTTTTCAGTCCGTCCCCGCCGCAATAGCGGGCAAGGTCGCCCGGGGACAGCCGCCGCAGGTGCGCTAAGATGGCCTGATCGACCGCGTTGCGTGTGACCGGAGCTGTGCCTTGTTCGATTGCCTGTGTGAGCACGGCGAAAGACGCTTCCGGCATGAGCGGACGGCAGGACTCGGTATCTCCCTGCGCGATCAACCCCCGCAGATAGGATGCCGAAGGCAGCCCATCCGCGGGCACGTCGCTGTCATGCGCGCCACCTGCACGCAAAATGGCCAGCGGCTGCATCGGGCTTTTCAGTGTGCCCAGCGCGCACAGGTATTCGATCGCAAGCGTGTTGTTGGGGCTTGCCAGCAGCGCGCCCGCGTCCGGGTCGGCCGCGCTCACAGCCTGCTGCACGGCGGCGGCATAGGGCAGCCCGGCGGCGAGTGCCTGCCGCAGCGCATCCGCGTGTGCGTCCTGCGCGCGGGACAGGTCGGCTGCGCGCCGCAGCAGCGCAAGGTCGGCGTTCTCTGCGCCGAAAGACAGGTGCGTGACGCATCCCAGCGCGTCCAGCAGGGATACCGCACCGAACGCAAAGCCGGATGCCGACCACAGACAGGCGGACAGCGGGGTTTCCAGCACCAGATCCGCGCCGCACCGCGCGGCAGCTTGCGCGCGGCGGTACTTTTCCATGATCGCAAGGTCGCCTCGCTGGACGAAATTGCCGCTCATCGCGCACACAATGGCGGTGTCCGCGCCCAGTGCGCGGCGCGTTTCGGCAAGGTGGTGCGCGTGTCCCGCGTGGAACGGGTTGTATTCGGCAACAACGCCGCAGACGGTCATAAACAGGCTCCTCCAAATCGCAAATGAACTGGCATTTGCCTAAAATTTGGCTTGTACATTTGCAGAAAATCGTGTAATATAAGAGTGTAACATTATTATATCGGCTTCCGCGGCTTTGTGCAAGCCGCCAAATACGGCACAAGGGAGTTTTGTCAATGAAAGTTCTGGTTATCAATGCCGGTAGTTCTTCGCTGAAGTACCAGCTGCTCGACACCGAGTCCGGCGAGGTTATGGCCAAGGGCCTGTGCGAGCGCATCGGCATCGACGGTGTCCTCACCCACACCGGCAACAAATCGGATGAGAAATTTAAGTTTGATATCGCGATGCCGACGCATAAGGAGGCAATCCAGTCGGTGATCGACGTGCTGCTCGATCCCGAAAAGGGCGTGATCTCCTCGATGAGCGAGATCGACGCAGTCGGACACCGCGTGGTACATGGCGGCGAGTTCTTCTCGGATAGCGTCATCATCACCGAAAAGGTCATCAAGGCGATTGAGGACTGCGTACCGCTGGCACCGCTGCACAATCCGCCCAACCTGATCGGCATTCAGGCTTGCCGCGACGTTATGGGCCCGGACGTCCCGATGGTTGCTGTGTTCGACACCGCGTTCCATCAGACCATGCCGCAGTCGCATTACATGTACGCCATTCCGTATGAGTACTATGAGAAGTACAAGATCCGCCGCTACGGCTTCCACGGCACCAGCCATAAATATGTTTCCCAGCAGGCTGCTGAGATGCTCGGCCGTCCGCTCGAGGAACTGCGCCTGATCACTTGCCATCTGGGCAACGGCTCTTCCATCTGCGCGATCAACCGCGGCAAGAGCTACGATACCTCCATGGGCTTCACCCCGCTGGACGGCCTGCCGATGGGCACCCGCGCGGGCAACCTGGACCCGGCCATCATCGAATTCCTGGCCGAGCATGAGAACATCTCTGCGGCAGATGTCATCAACATCCTGAACAAGAAGTCCGGTATGCTGGGCATTTCGGGCGTTTCGTCCGACTTCCGCGATCTGGACGCGGCGATTGCCGACGGCAACGCGCGTGCGGCGCTGGCCAAGGAAATGTTCAACCTGTCGGTCAAGAAGATCATCGGCTCGTACATCGCGGAGATGGGCGGCGTAGACGCCATCATCTTCACCGCGGGCGTCGGTGAAAACGACCGCTCGGTCCGCTGGGATGTCTGCGAACACATGGAGTACCTCGGCATCAAGATCGACCCGGAGAAGAACAAGTATCGCGGCAAGCAGATGGATATCGCCATCGACTGGGCGCGCGTGCGTGTGCTGGTCATCCCCACCAACGAGGAACTGATGATCGCCAAGGACACCGAGCGTCTGGTAAACGAAGCAAAGTAACAAAGAGATCGGAAAACGGGGCGGGGCAAAGGCTTTGCCCTGTTTTTCTGCCGTCAGGGAGGACAATATGCAGGAAACCGACCTCCGTCAGGAGAAAAAATACTGTTCCCACTTGGGCTGGGCACTGACGCTGACCATGGTGTTCGCGTTTGTCTGGCAGCTGGCGCTGCTGGTGCTGTCCTATGCCGGAAGGCTGCTCGCGGACCCCGCGACATACAGCCTGCTGGCGCTGGTGGGTTATTATCTGCCCGCGCTGCCGCTGTCCTATTGGCTGTGCCGCCGGATGCCCGTTCCGGAGAAGGCGCGGCGGCCGCTGTCTGCCCGTCTGTTGGGGCGCTGGTTTGTCATCGGCATTGGGCTGATGTGGGTAGGGTCGCTGGTCGGCTCGTGGCTGAACGATCTGGTTTATCAGGTAGCGCATCTGGAGACGGTCGATCTGGTGACCGAAACCTTTAACGAAATGCCGATGTCGGTTGTGCTGCTGGGCGCGTGTATACTCGGCCCGCTGTGCGAGGAGCTGCTGTTTCGTGGTTTGCTGGCCGGACGGCTGGCGCGGTATGGCCAAAAGCCTGCGGCATTCGTATCGGCGCTGCTGTTTGGCCTGTATCACGCCAATCTGTCGCAGTTTTTTTATGCGTTTTTGTTGGGGTTGCTGCTGGCTTATGCGTATTTTTACACTGGACGGCTGAAAACGTCGGTTATCCTGCACATGCTGTTTAACTGCTATGGTTCGTTTGTCGTGTTCCTGCTGCCGGAGGACGGGCTGCTGCCTGTGCTGTACGGGCTGAGCTGGCCGGTGCTGACCATTGTGGGTGCGGTGCTGCTGGTGCGTGGCCGGACGCGGCAGGCGTGGGCGCATGGGCCGTGCGAGCCGTTCATGTGGACGGTGTTCGGCAACGTCGGCATGACCGTGGCGGTCATCCTCTGCTTTGTGCAGACGGCAATGATGTATGTTTTTTAAAGAAAGGCGGAAACAGGCAATGCGAGTGGATTTGCATATGCACACGGGATATTCGGCGGACGCCGCCTCCCCGCAGTCGGTGGAGGATAAAGTGCGCGCCTGCCGTGCGGCTGGGTTGGACATCATCGGCATCACCGACCATCTGGATTTTTACCGGACCCATGGCCCGATGGAAAACCGGGATGCGGAAGCCTGCCTGCGCGATATATGGGCGGCCAAGGAGGCAGCCGAGGGGATCGAGGTGCTGGCCGGGATTGAGATCGGGCAAATCCATGCCGATCCCGCGGCGGATGATTTTGTACGCGGACATAAGCTGGACATGGTGATCGGTTCGCTGCACGCCATGCCCAATGATCTGGATATTTATTTCCATGACTATGAACACCTCGATTGCGACGCATTCTTGCAGGAATACTTCGATCAGGTGCTGGAAATGGAGGCGCACGGCGGTTTTGACGTGCTGGCACATATCGACTACCCGCTGCGTGTGATGAAGCACGGCGACTATGTTCCGTCGTTTGACCAATACATGGATCGGGTGGAGCAGGTGCTGCGCGCGTGCATCGACCATGGTTATGCGTTGGAACTGAATGCCGCAGGCCTGGCCGGCTGGCAGAAAAAGGTCGGCCCGCCGCAGAACATCCTGTATGAATACCGCCGCATGGGCGGCGAACGCATTTCGATCGGCTCGGATTCGCACACGCTGGACACGGTTGGCCGCGGTGTGGCGGACTGCACGGCAAATGCGCTGGATGCGGGCTTTACGGCGGTGACCGTGTTCCGCGGCCGCCAGCCGGAGTTGGTGCCATTATCAAAGTAAGCAGGGAGAAATCATGTTATTTCACAATAAAACCGAAATCACGCACGCGGAAACCACGGTGCAGGCGCGTGCGAAGATCAATCTGACGCTGGACGTGACCGGCCGCAGGGAAGACGGTTACCATACGGTGAAAATGGTGATGCAGTCGGTTGCGCTGCACGATGAGGTCAAGGTCGAGATCACGCGCGGGGAGAAAAAGCCGCGCGGCATCCTGCTCAGCTGCAACCTACCCTACCTGCCGCTGGACGAGCGCAATCTTGCCTACCGTGCGGCAGAACGGTTCTACGAGCAGACAGGTACATTGCTGGAAACGTGCGAAATCCACATCGAAAAGCGCATCCCGGTTGCAGCGGGGCTGGCCGGCGGCTCGACCGACGCGGCAGCGGTGCTGCGTGCCTTGAACACGCTGCACGAAACCGGCTTGACGGATGACGAACTGTGCGAAATGGGGCTCAAACTCGGCGCGGACGTGCCCTATTGCCTGCGCGGTGGCACCATGCTGGCCGAGG
>CALWEB010000137.1 GCA_944376955.1 uncultured Agathobaculum sp.
CGCTGTTCCGCACGATACCAGCAATAGCTCAATACCGTCGATATCAGCGACGCCGCCAGCAGCGGCCCCAGCAGCAACACAAAGCGCACGATGTTATTGGGCACAAACGCCCCGATTGCGCCCAGCACACCCGCCACAAAATACAGACGCCCTGCCACGCGATGCGTGCGCGTCCAAACAGTCTCACTGGACAAAGTCCACGGCGTTTTGATCCCACAAAACCAATTCATGCGAAATTTAGGCATTACGTTACCCAGATAAGCCACCAATAGGCTGACGAACAGGCATACGAGCATCGCAACGTCTACTGTGCCCGGGCGCAACGCCTCAGTGATACAGATGCCGGTCAACGCGAGCATGAACAGCATCAAAATAAACTGAAAGCCAATATATGAGACAGAAAACTTGTCATAATTGTTTCTTTTCGGGTCAAACTTCGGCTGAAAATAAAACATCACAGCCATCAGCAGGCTCATACCCGCCACAATCCACAGTTTCCATTTATCGCCATACTCCACCTGACCGTTCAGGCTCCAGTGAATCGGAATCTGCGCTGGCAGCCGGCTGTAAACCGCCGCTACTAGACCCACAGGAAGAACTGCCAAAATCCACACGGCGATTTGCCCTTTACTGATCTTTTTCATTGCTGTTACCACCTTTCAATGCCGTGATCCATTCCAAGATCTCATCGACCACAGACATATTCAGCTCATAGTAAATGTATTTTCCCTGCTTGTCATCCAGCACCAGACCGGCATCCCGCAGGATGGACAAATGATGGGAGATTGTCGCACCGGAAACCGAAAAATGGGACGCAATATCCCCCGCCGCCATCGGGCCAGTGCGCAGCAGGCCGAGGATCTCCCGACGAATCGGATCGGACAGTGCTTTAAAGGACTGCTGAAAACTCATGTCCCATCCCCTTCTTTCGGCTTATAGACCGTACACCATCCCTTTTTGCCGCAATGCGGACAGATCAGCCACCATTCGTCGTTCACCTGCTGGCGGAACAGTAATTTTGTCCACGGAAGTGCGAACAGCGCGCCGCACGACCGGCACCAGAACCGGCAGCGCGACAATGCGCGCGCCTGTGCCACAATCAATGCCACCAGCAACAGCAGCACCAAGCCTATTGCAAGCACCATACGCAACGCCTCCAATCATTTAGACCATCGTCTAATTGAAGAATACCGTGTGAGCATAGAAATGTCAAGCATTATTTTGACGATTATCTAAATGACCACCACTCCGGTTTGCGCACCTGAACACAAAAAATCCCGGGACACATGTCCCGGGATTTTCCATTATCATCGCAACTTACGCCATGCCGTTGAGCTTGACCGTCATCTTGCTCTTCTTGTTGGCCGCGTTGTTCTTATGCAGGAGGTGCTTGGCAGCCGCCTGATCAACCGCCTTGACAGCGGTCGTATAAGCAACAGTCGCTTCCGCCTTATCGCCGGCAGCAACAGCCGTATCGAACTTCTTCAGCGTGGTCTTAAGCGCGCTCTTAGCCATCTGGTTGTTCATCGCCTTGACCGCGTTGACCTTGACACGCTTCTTTGCAGACTTGATATTGGGCATTCTGAAAACACCTCCTTCATTCTCTATTCGTCAGTGTTTCTATTCTACCATTACTTTTCCGAAAATGCAAGCTTTTTTTCACAAAACAATATAATCCGTCGTTTCGAGACAAAAGCTCGCCCAACCACCCGTTTCTATGCCAAACTGTTTTTGCGGTAATTGGATGGTGAAACACCGTAAACCGCGCGAAAACGCTTGATAAAATAGCTGAAATTGTCAAATCCAACGTTAAACCCAACCTCCATCACCGGCAGATCGCTCTCGCGCAGCAAACGTGCCGCCTGCTCGATCCGCAGGGAATTGATGTGCTGGGTAAACGTCCGTCCGAAATTTTCCCGGAAAAAGCTGCTGAAATACTGTGGTGACAAGCCGAAGTGTGCCGCCACTGCGGTCAGCGACAGCGGTTCGGTGAAGTGCGCGCCCAAATAGCCAACAATTTCCTTTAGTTGCCGTGCCTTGTAATCTGCGCCCGGCCGCATCCGCCTTCCGGTCAGCAAACCGGCTTGCGCGCACACCGCCACAATACCGAGCAGCGCCGCCTTGACCGCCAGCTGATAGCCCGGTGCCTGTCCCAGACAGGCGCGCACAATCTGAGCCAGCAGCGCGCGCACCTCCCGCTGGCCAGCCTCCCCAACGCGCAGACAGGTCGCAAAGCGCAGCCGCCCCTCAGCCAGCGGCGCCAGCAGCTCGGTTTCCGCCTGGTCCGCACGCGCGAACTGCAAAAAGTCCGCTGCGAACACAAAGGAACGGAATTGGTTTTCCCGCCCGGCCGCACGGATTTCGTGCAGTTCCTCCCCTGCGGCAAAGAACACGTCCCCGTGTTCCCCCTCATACACATGGTCGGCAATCGTCAGCGAAACATGCCCGGCGTCCACCGTGATAATCTCCAGTTCCGGATGCCAATGATACGGGATGAAATCGCTGTCATCCGCTTCGCTTCCATCCAGCGCGGGGTAAATCTGAAACGGAAAGGCCTGCGTACCGTGCTCCCGCTTTTCCCGCCGTGCTGCATCCATTCTACCCCTCCGCCTTTTTCCTTAAAATAGTGTTATTGTTGGTGAAGATATTACAAGCTTTTTTCATGCTATTTGCTATAATTATAGTCGTAAAAGGGAACAAACGCAAGAGTACAGTATTTGAAAATCGTATTTTTGTTGTATCATTTGACAGAAGAACCCAGCTGGTTTTTGTGCTAAATGACAAAGAGTTCCCCATGCAGCCGGGAATGCGTTGAAAGCGTTTGCCGCTGCATGATATAATGAGAGTTGGACAGCCCCTTGCGGCTGACCGCCGGGTATCTGGAAACGCTTCTGGATGCCGTACCAAAAAAATCTTTTTTTGGAGGGATACCGTTATGTACATTGATAAGCAAGTCAAGCGCGGATACAACGAGTATATCCGCCTGGACGAGGGCATCGGCAAGGACGCCATGATGGACGTTGCCCTGCTCGTGATGGAGGATGGCGACACTTATTCCTTTGAGGAGCCGGAAAAGGAACTGGCGGCTCTGGTATTTGACGGCAAATGCACGATCGAGTGGGATGACCAGTCCTATGACGTGGACCGTCCCAACCCGTTCGACTACAATCCGTCCTGCCTGCATGTCTGCAAGGGCACCAAGGTGAAGATCACCGCGCACGGCCCCTGCAATATCTACATCCAGAAGACGCTCAACGATAAGACCTTCCCGAACAAGATGTATAAGCCGGAAGACACCGACACTTGGGCACGCGGCAATCAGGGCGAGCTGATGGGCTGCATCAAGCGCGACGTGCGCACCTGCTTCGATCTGGACAACGCCCCCTACTCCAACATGGTGCTGGGCGAGGTTGTCAACCTGCCGGGCAAGTGGTCGAGCTATCCGCCGCACCATCATCCGCAGCCGGAGTGCTACTTCTATCGCTATGACCGCCCTATGGGCTTCGGCGCAGGCTGGGGCAACGGCGAAATCTATGAGACCCACCATAACGGCCTCGCGATCATCACCGACAAGATGCACTCTCAGGTCACCGCACCGGGTTACTCCTGCTGCTACGCCTGGGGCATCCGCCATCTGCCGGGCAATCCGTGGGACAAGACCCGCATCGACGACGAGGAGCATCTGTGGCTGCTCGCGGACGATGCCAACGACCACATCTGGCACTGCCCGACCGGCAACTGATCTTTTTGCAGATCCGTTTTGAGAGAGAATTTTATTTAGGAGGAACAGAAACCTATGAAGCATATGGAAACTGTACGCCTGACCGCGTCTCAGGCGCTCGTCCGCTTCCTCGAGAACCAGTATGTCAGCTACATTGACATGGATGGCAACGAGCAGGAGCACAAGTTCGTCAAGGGCATCTTCATGCTGCCCGGCCACGGCAACGTTGTCGGCTTTGCCAACGGCGTTGAGCAGGAACTGAAAGACATGGTCGTCTATCAGGGCAAGAACGAGCAGGGCATGGCGCTGGCTGCTGTTGGCTACGCCAAGCAGATGCGCCGCAAGCAGATTTTCGCTGCGACTTCTTCCGTCGGCCCCGGCGCGTGCAACATGGTAACTGCCGCTGCAACCGCTACCGCTAACAACATCCCGGTCCTCATCCTGCCGGGTGATATTTACGCTTCCCGCCAGCCTGACCCGGTTCTCCAGCAGATGGAGCAGCCGCAGAATCTGACTATTTCTGCGCACGACGCATTTCAGGCTGTCACCAAGTACTGGGGCCGTATCAACCGTCCGGAGCAGGTCATGACCGATATGATTTCGGCCATGCGCGTACTGACCGACACCGCCAACACCGGCGCGGTTGCGATCTCCCTGCCGCAGGACGTACAGGCAGAAGCTTATGACTATCCGGTTGACTTCTTCAAGAAGCGCGTTTGGCGCATCGACCGCCGTCCGATCACCAAGTATGCACTGGAGAAGGCCGTCGAGGTTATCAAGAACGCCAAGAAGCCGCTCCTGATCTGCGGCGGCGGCGTACGCTATGCAGAAGCACACAAGGTGTTCAAGAAGTTCGCTGAGGACTTCGGCATTGCCTTCGGCGAGACCCAGGCGGGCAAGAGTGCGGTTGAATGGACCCACGAGCTCAACCTCGGCGGTCTGGGCACCACCGGCGGCATTGCAGCCAACAAGCTGGCGCATGAAGCTGACGTTGTCATCGGTGTTGGCACCCGCTACACCGACTTCACCACCGCTTCCAAGTGGCTGTACCGCACGGACGCCAAGTTCGTCAATATCAATCCGTCCGAGTTCCAGGCGTACAAGATGGACGCTACCCCGGTTGTGGCCGACGCCAATGAGGCGCTGACCGCTATCGGCGAGGAACTGAAGAAGATCGGCTACCACACCGACGAAGAATATGCCAAGACGGTTGCGGCTTACCGCAAGGAGTGGTTCGACGAGGTGGATCGTCTGGATCACTGCACTTATTCGGATAAGGATTCCTTCATTCCGGAAATCAACGATGCAAACCGTCAGTGCGTTGAGAAGTACATCGAGGACACCGGCTGCAAGCTGTGCCAGACCGCGGTTCTCGGCACGATCAACAAGCTGATTGACGACGACGCCATTGTTTGTGCGGCTGCCGGCTCGCTGCCGGGCGACATGCAGGGCATGTGGCGCGCCCGCAAGATCAACACCTATCACATGGAGTATGGCTACTCCTGCATGGGTTACGAAATCGCTTCTGCGCTGGGCGCGAAGCTCGCTTGCCCGGATAAGGAAGTTTACGCAATGTGCGGCGACGGCTCGTTCGACATGCTGCACTCCGAGCTGATCACCTCTGTCCAGATCGGCAAGAAGATCAACGTGATGCTGTTTGACAATGCTTCCTTCGGCTGCATCAACAACCTCGAGGTTGGTCAGGGCAATGCCTCCATCTGCACCGAGAAGAACATGCTCGAGCCGGGTGTGACCAACGGCATCTACAAGGGCAAGGTTATTCAGGTAGACTATGCGGCGATCGGCGCGGCTTACGGCTGCAAGACCTACACCGTCAAGACGATGGATGAGCTCAAGGCTGCCATCGAGGACGCGAAAAAGCAGACCGTTTCCACCGTCATCGACATGAAGGTTCTGCCCAAGACCATGTCCAAGGGTTACGAGAACTGGTGGCGCGTTGGTGTTGCAGAAGTATCCAACAAGCCGGAAGTTCAGGCTGCACGCAAGGCGATCGAAGATCACCTGTACGAAGCCCGTCATTATTGATCTCTCTCTTACTCTCTTTTATAAAGAACGCCTTCGGGATTTTCC
>CALWEB010000138.1 GCA_944376955.1 uncultured Agathobaculum sp.
ATCTTCTTCATCTCCTTGCGGGTCTCCTCAGTGATGATGCGCTTGCCGGTGCGGTAATCGCCGTACTCTGCCGTGTCGGAGATCGAGTAACGCATCTTGGCAAAGCCGCCCTCGTTGATCAGGTCAACGATCAGCTTCATCTCATGTACACACTCAAAGTAAGCGTTCTCCGGTGCGTAACCAGCCTCAACCAGCGTCTCAAAGCCAGCCTTCATCAGCTCGCAAACGCCGCCGCACAGAACAGCCTGCTCACCGAACAGGTCGGTCTCGGTCTCGGTCTTGAAGGTGGACTCCAGAATACCCGCACGGCCGCCGCCGATACCGCAGGCGTAAGCCAGAGCGATATCCATTGCCTTGCCGGTTGCATTCTGATGTACACATACCAGATCCGGAACACCCTGACCCTCGGTGTAGGTGCGGCGAACGATGTGGCCCGGGCCCTTCGGCGCGATCATGATAACGTCAACGTCTGCCGGCGGAACGATCTGCTTAAAGTGGATATTGAAGCCATGTGCAAACGCAAGGCAGTTGCCCGGCTTGAGGTGCGGCGCGATGGACTCCTTATAGATGTCCGCCTGCTTCTCGTCCGGTACCAGCATCATAACGATATCGCCTGCCTCCGCAGCTTCCGCCGGAGTCATAACGGTCAGGCCGTAATCCTTCGCCTTTGCTTCATGCTTGGAGCCGGGACGCAGACCAACGACTACATTGACACCCGAATCCTTCAGGTTCATCGCATGTGCATGGCCCTGGGAACCAAAACCGATAATAGCAACGGTCTTGCCGTCGAGCAGGGACAGGTTGCAGTCCGAATCATAGAACATCTTTACCATTTTTAACTCCTCCTAAATATATATGAATGAAATTAGGAAAACAAATTGAATCGGCCACCATTACTTTTCGATGGCGGTCACGCCTGAGCGGCTCATCTCCACCACTTCAAAGTTGGAGATGACGTCCAAAAACGCATCAATGCGGCTGGGCACCTCGGACAGCTCGACAATCATCATCTGCCCGGTGGATTCCACGATATGTGCATCGTACAGATCGCACAGCTGTCGGATGGAATCGCGTTCACTGCCGTTTTCAGCGCGAAGCTTGACGAATACCAGTTCACTGCAGCAGGATTCATCCTCCTGCAAATGATCAACACGCTGGACTTCTTCCAGCTTGAGCAGCTGCTTGATGATCTGCTCCAGAATGGGCTCATCACCCTGCACGATGATCGACATGCGGGAGATCTTGGGGTCGGTAGTGGCCGACACGGTCAAGGAATCAATGTTATAGCCACGGCGGCCAAACAGGCTGGACACACGCGCCAAAACGCCGGCATTGTTCTGCACGGTTACAGAAAGGATATATTTTTCCATACGATTGCTCCTTTCTCAGTCCGCCACGATGTCATCTACCGTGCCGCCCGCCGGGATCATGGGCAGTACGCGTTCATCCTTGTCGATGCGGCAGTCAATCAGCACCGGGCCGGTGCGCTGGAGCGCATCTGATAACGCTGCGCGCAGCTCCGCAATGTTAGTCACGCGGAAACCACGGCCGCCGAACGCCTCGGCCAACTTGATATAGTCGGTTTTACGGTAGAGATCGGTCTGGGAATAGCGGCAGCCGTAGAACATGGTCTGCCACTGACGCACATTGCCCAGCACGTTGTTGTTCATAATAATGGTAATAATCGGCAGGTTATAGGTCACTGAAGTACACAGTTCGTTCAGATTCATATGGAACGAACCGTCGCCCGTGATGTGGACAACCGTCCTGTCCGGGAACGCGACCTGCGCACCCATCGCAGCGCCATAGCCAAAACCCATGGTACCCAGACCGCCCGAGGTCAGGAAATGACGAACCTTACGGCAGCGGTTATACTGTGCCGACCACAGCTGATGCTGACCAACATCGGTTGCGACAATCGCATCGTCCCCGATCATATCGTACAGGGTGCGCAGCAGTTGGTGCGGATGGATGACACTGTCATCATCCTTGGGCACATAATCGAGCGTCTTGTGCCATTCGGCAATCTGTGCGCGCCACGCATCGTGCTTTGTCTCTTTCACATACGGCAACAACGCTTCGAGGAAGTTCTCTGCATCGCTGACCACCGAATAATCCACACCAATGTTCTTGTTGATCTCGGCTGCATCAATATCAATATGTACAATCTTCGCCTTGGGGGCAAAACGCCGCGGGTTGGTTGCCACACGGTCGGAAAAACGCGCGCCGATGCAGATCAGCAGGTCGCTCCGTTCCACCGCCCAAGCCGCCGAAACCGTACCGTGCATACCGACCAGACCCAAACTCAGCGGCTCGGTATCCGGAATACAGCCAATCGCCATCATGGTGTGTGCGGAAGGGATATCCGCCCGACGCATCAGTTCGAGCAACGCCGCACCGGCATTTGCCGTTTCCACGCCACCGCCGTAATAAATGATCGGACGCTCAGACTGTGCGATCATCCCGGCAACCGTTTCCAACTCCTCGGTCGTGACGTCGTATGTCTCGTGAATTTCCACCTTACCGGCCGGGATAAATTCGCATTCGGCGCTCGTGACGTCCTTCGGAATATCAATCAGCACCGGGCCGGGACGGCCGGACGCCGCAATGCGGAACGCGCTGCGGATGGTATCCGCCAATTCCTCCACATGGCGTACGACAAAATTATGCTTGGTGATGGGCATGGTAATACCGGCAATATAAACCTCCTGGAAGGAGTCCCGCCCGATCAGGCTTGTGCCGACGTTGCCGGTAATGGCAACCATCGGGATAGAATCCATGTACGCCGTTGCGATACCCGTGACCAAATTAGTCGCACCCGGGCCGCTTGTTGCCAGACACACGCCAACCTTTCCGGTCGCGCGGGCGTAACCGTCCGCTGCGTGAGCCGCGCCCTGTTCATGGGCAGTTAAAATATGTCGAATGCGGTCGCTGTTCTTGTAAAGCGCATCATAGATATTGAGGACTGCACCGCCCGGATAGCCGAAAATCGTATCGACACCCTGCTCAACCAATGTTTCCACCAAAATCTCAGAACCGCTCTTTACCATGCGAATCCGCCTCCTTTCCTCAAATAAACAAAATAAAAAAGCCTCTGCCTCTCCAAAGAGACAAAGACTATTCCTCTGCGGTACCACTCTTCTTGCCGCCCATGCTTAGCGCACACCACGGCCACTCGTCTGATCCTTTAACGCAGATCACACGGAACGCCTTACACAGGGCCCTGTTCCATCCCTTTTCAGACGCTCGGCTCACGGAGGACTTTCGCACTTCCCTTCCTCCACCGCCTCGCACCACCCGGCGGCTCTCTCTTACGGATTCCAGACGCTACTTTTCCGGTCATCGCCAACTTGCGTTGTTCAAAATGTAATTCATATTATAAATCCGCATGTGGAGAATGTCAACAACTATTTCGTATTTTACTTTGTTAAATTCCTGTCCAGGTATATTCTGCTGTTTTTGTGCCATACTACCGATAAATCTTGATGAAAAGAGGCGGAAATATGGCCGTTCCCCTATTGCGCACCTTGATCTTATATTTTGCGGTCATCATCGCAGTTCGCCTGATGGGCAAACGCCAGATCGGAGAACTTGACCCGTCCGAGCTGGTGATCACCATTCTGGTTTCCGATCTGGCAGCGGTTCCGATGCAGGATCTGGGAATTCCCATATTCGCAGGGCTGGTACCGATTGCTACGCTGATCGTGCTGGAAATCCTGCTCAGCTGGATTGCACTGAAAAGCCGTGTGTTCCGGCGGCTGCTCAATGGGCAGCCCGCGATTATCATCCGCGGTGGGCGCTTGGACATCCTCAAACTGCGCGAAATGCGCCTGACAACCGATGAAATCATTGAAACCCTGCGCAAACAGAATGTTGCTTCGGTATCCGATGTCAAATATGGCGTAATCGAACCGGATGGCACATTGTCAGTCATCCTCAAGCAGCCGCAGCAGCCAGTGACTGCGGAAATGCTGGGCATCACCCCAAAAGACACCGGCCTGCCCCTGGTTGTCGTGTCGGACGGCAAACTGGTACACCGCTCCCTGCGGCTGCTGCACCTCGATCCGAAAGATATTGAAAACCGTCTGAAAAACCAAAGTATTGCCGTGTCCGACGTGTTCCTCATGACGCTGGATGATTGCGGCAACAGCTTTATTCAAAGAAAGGAGCATCGCTGATATGCGACGCCTATGCATTGCCCTGTTGCTGCTGGCACTGCTCCTTCTGGGCAGCTGGTGGAGCCTGCACACCGTGGACCGGATTACCGGTGATATCGTGCGTGAAATCCAAGCAGGCAACCTCGACGAAGCACACCGGCGCTGGGACGACGCACAGCTCCTGCTTGGCTCTCTGCTGCTGCATGACGAAATCGACCAAGCCGACCGTCTGTTCGATCGCGTGCTCGCTGCACACAAAACCCAGAACACAGAAGATTATTTGCTCGACTGCACCGAACTGCTCGCCCAACTCAACCATCTGCCCGAGCTGGAGCGCCCCAGCCTGATCAACCTGCTGTAATCGCCAAATCCGTAGCGTGATTTTTGGCAAATTTGATGTAGCATTTCCTTCATGAATATGATAGTATTAGTTTGTAAATAGGATTTATTTTTAATAATATTCAGAAGGGAGCTGCATCATGAATAACGCCGCCTACAAAAAACTTGACTACAGCCTTGCTTTGATCTCCACTGCGGCCGACGGCAAAAACTTCGGCTGCATCATCAATTCCCTGCATCAGGTAACCTCTTCCCGCCCGCCCAAGTTCACGCTGTCCCTGAACAACGATTCGGCTACCAACACGGCACTCAAGAAATCCGGCGTGGCCGCTATCACCCTGCTTGCACAGGATGCAGACGAGAAAATCGTCAACGAATTCGGTTACAAATCCGGTCGCGCGATCGACAAATTCGCTGCATTCCCATTTGAAGCAGACGAGAACGGCTGCCCTTGGCTGCGAGATGGCATGGTGTCCCGCCTGAGTCTGCGCGTGACCGAAACCGTCGCCATCGGCTCCTATACGCTGTTTGTCTGTGAACTGACTGATGCCGAGGTTCTCGCGGACGGAGACTGTCTGACCGTCAAAGCACTCGAAAATCGCGGCAAAGATGCCCCGCCCTCTGCGCCGGTCTACCATGAAGTCGGGCCGGACGCCGGTTGGAAATGTACAGTCTGCGGTTATGTGCGTTTGGACGAAACCATTCCGGATGACTATGTCTGCCCAATCTGCCATGCCCCGCGCAGCAAATTTGTCAAGCGCAGCGAATCATGATCGCCGCTCCTCCTTTTGCCGCTCCCTTCAAAAAGGGGGGCGGCTTCTTGTCTTTTGACGCCCCCTGTGCTATGATGGAGCAAAGGCAGGTGGAGCATATGAAAAGCATCAAACCCGGCCGCGGCCCGTCCATGATGGGCGGCTTCGGGGCTGTTTTCGGCATCGTATTCGGGATCTTCTGGACAATCCTTGCCGCATCTATGACACAAGGCTTCGGCCTTGTCGGCGTGATCTTCCCTCTGTTCGGCGTGCTATTTATCATCATCGGCGTTGTCAACGCGGTTTACAACTTTAAAAACGCCACTGGCGAAAACCGGTATTCCGAATTTGATATCACGGATGATACTGAGGAACCTGACCCGCTCAATCGGCAGTTTGGCGGCAAATCGGACCATACACCCGATACACCATCCCACAGCGATGGTTTTTGTCCTTACTGCGGCGCGCCTGTGCAGCACGATTTCGCCTTTTGCCGCAAATGCGGCAAGGCATTGCCAAAGGAGTAATCCCAATGAAAAAAGTCCTATTTGTCAACGGCTGCATCCGCGGGCGTGAATCCCGCACATTGCGTCTGGCGCAGCGGCTGGTCAGCCATATCCCGGATGCGGAGATTGAGGTGCTGCTGCTGCCTGCACTGCATCTGACACCTTATGGTGCCGAGGAGATCACGGAGCGCGATGCGCTGTCCGCGGTTGGTGCGTTCGATGCGCCGTTCTTTGCACTCGCCAATCAGTTCAAAACGGCGGATGCAGTGGTGCTGGCCTGCCCGTTCCGGGATATGGGTGTGCCATCCATGGTACGCACTTATCTGGAACGTCTGTGCGTCACCGGCTTAACGTTCCATTATGGCAATGACAATTATCCTGTGGGCGACTGCCGTTTTCAGCGGTTTGTCTATGTCACCACGCGCGGCGGCATCGTGGACAACAACGATCCTGTCTTGACCGACCACGCCTCAGCCTATCTGTTATCCATCTGCAAGCTGCTGAGCCAAGGGCGCTTTGACACACTCGCTGCGGAAGGGCTGGACATTGTCGGCAACGATGCAGAAGCGCTGCTGTGCGCCGCCGAAGCAGAAGCAGACCGTATCTCGCAGCACTTTTGGGATTAACACTTCTTCCGCAAATATAAACCGCTGGAGACGAATATGCCTCCAGCGGTTGTTTCTTGTCTAAATTTGCAAAACACCAGCTCACTTGGGCAATTTACGCGATCCCTCAAACGAATCGGCATGTACCCAGAACACCTCAGCCACAGACAGAGCAGCATCGGTATAGGTCCAGCCACCGCGGCCGGTCTGGTGCTGCATAATCACGTCAAAACCGCGCCGTTTTTCCTCGTTATTCTGCGCGAACTGAATGTTTCCATACCCCACAACCGATGAAAACGCAAAGCTGTACCGACAAGCCAGATCGCCTTCACCGGTCACGCCCATCTCGGTGTCCATTTCAAAACACACACGCGGGTCGGCACGCAACGCATCCATCTTCTTGCCCTTGAGGCCACTGTGGAAATAAATCGTCAGCCCATCCTCATCCCATGTGTAGCCGAAATTGAGCGGGATCACATAAGGCGCGCCGTCCGCAACCATCGCCAAGCGGCAGGTCTTGCACGCCTGTAAAATCGGCTCAATATTCTCCCGTCCTGAAATTTCTCTGTCTTTTCTGCACATGATTCTTTCACCTCTGCACCAGCATACCATGTTTCACGCAAACAGGCAAGAAAAAGGAGCGCAAATGCGCCCCTGTTCAGCTGCCCTGCTTCCCTCAGGTATTATGATCGGAAACGTGGAACTGCTTGAGGTTGCCAATCTTCTGTGCGCGCACATCCATCTCCGCACACACGTCAGCCAGTGTCACACCACACTCATTCATCATCACCATCATGTGGTAAAACACGTCGTTGATCTCGCCAACCAATTCCTCCTTATCGCCGTTTTTGGCGGCGATAATCGTCTCGGCGCACTCCTCACCCACCTTTTTCAAAATCTTATCCAGACCCATGTCAAACAGGTAGCAGGTATAAGAGTTTTCCTGCGGTTCTGCGCGGCGCTGCGCGATAACCGCCTCCATCTGTTCAAACGAATTCACGTCATTCGTCCTCCTTATCGTTTTTCTCCGGTTACTGCCGCTTGGTAATCATCATGACAAGCACTGCGATCAGTGCAATCACCACGACCGCACCGGCCACAAAGCCCACTGCGGTCACCAAAGGAAACGCTAACACGCCTACTCCCCTTTCTCCCACAGTGTGGTGTAGAAGCAGGTGCGGTTGCCCGTATGGCAGACCGGCCCTTTGGGTATGCCAACGTAGATCAGCGTATCGTCATCGCAGTCGGACAGGATTTTGCTGACAAAGATGAAATTGCCCGAGGTCTCCCCCTTGTTCCACAGCTTCTGCCGGGAACGCGAGAAAAACCACGCCGTACCGGTGTCCATCGTCAACTGTAAAGCCTCTTCATTGGCATAACCCAGCATCAACACCTCGCCGTTCCGCTCATCCTGACAGATGACCGGAATCAGAGGCGCTTTGACAAAAAATTTGCTTAAATCCATCGTTTACAACCTCACCGGAATGTTTTTGTCACGCAGATGCGACTTCACTTCGCCCACGGTCAGCTCACCGTAGTGGAACAGGCTTGCCGCGAGCGCTGCGTCACACCCCGTCTGCTCAAATACTTCGGAAAAGTGGTCAAGCGAGCCGCAACCGCCCGATGCGATAACCGGGATGCCGACCGCATCCACCACTGCGCGCGTGAGCTCGAGGTCGAAACCCGACTTGGTACCGTCCTTGTCCATCGAGGTCAGCAGGATCTCACCCGCACCGCGCTCATAAACCTCTCGTGCCCATGCGACCGCGTCGATACCAGTTGGCGTGCGGCCGCCCGCGACGTAAACCTCAAAGCCCGAGGGCGTTTTGCCCGTTTTGCGACCGTCGATCGCAACAACAACACACTGGCTGCCGTATTTTTCCGCTGCCGCATCCACCAGAGAAGGATTCTTCACTGCCGCAGAGTTAACCGAAATCTTGTCTGCGCCCGCGCGCAGAATATCGCGGAAATCGTCCACCGTGCGGATGCCGCCGCCCACTGTGACAGGCACGAACACTTCGCGGCAAGTGCGGCGCACTACGTCCGCAATCGTGTCACGCCCATCGCTGGTCGCCGTGATATCGAGGAAAACGATCTCATCCGCGCCCTCTTGGGAATAGAACTTCGCCAGCTCCACCGGATCACCCGCGTCTCGCAGGCCGACGAAATTGACCCCTTTCACCACCCGTCCGTCCTTAACATCCAGACAGGGGATAATGCGTTTGGCCAGCATTATTCGGCCTCCTTAATCGCCGCCGGCAGGTCGAGCTTGCCCGTGTAAACCGCCTTACCTGCAATCGCTGCATCAATCCCAAGCCGCTTGAGCTGGCGGATGTCGTCCAGCGTGGACACGCCACCCGACGCCGCGATGCGGCAATGCACAGTTGCACGAAGTGCGGCCAACTGATCAAAATTCGGGCCGGCAAGCATACCATCCTTATCAATATCCGTGAAAATGATCGTCTTGACGCCGTAAGACTCCATGCGTTCGGCAAAGGAAATGTAGTTTTCACCGCTGTCGCCCAGCCAGCCATCCGTGCGCACGGTCTCGGACTTCGCATCAATGCCGACCGCAATTTTATCTCCGTACTGTTTCACCGCTTCCGCCACAAACTGTGGATTGCGCACTGCTGCAGAGCCGATGATGACGCGCTCCACCCCCAGTGCAAGCGCGGCTTCGATATCCTCCATCGAACGGATACCGCCGCCCAGTTCAACCGTCGCGCCGGTCTCACGGATGACGCGCTCCACCACACCGTAATTGGCGTGCGAACCGTCCTTAGCCGCATCCAGATCGACCATGTGAATCATGGTCGCACCCGCAGCAATAAACTTGCGCGCAGTCTCGACCGCATCCTCGGCCACCTTGTGTACGGTATCATAATCGCCCTTTTTCAGGCGCACACACTGTCCATCTTTCAAATCAATCGCCGGGATAACCTTCATTTGTCCACCTCCGTCAGTTTTGCAAAATTTTGAAGCATACGAAGCCCAACTTTCCCGCTCTTTTCCGGGTGGAACTGACATCCAAACAGATTGCCGCGCGCCACCATCGCGGGTACCCTCGTGCCGTAATCGGTCACGGCGGCGAGATCGTCCTCTTGCGCGGGACAGGCCATAAAACTGTGTACAAAATATACATAGTCGCCGCTGGCAATCCCCTCGGTCATCGCGTTGGGACGCAAAATTTTGAGCGCGTTCCAGCCGATCTGCGGCAGTTTGAGCGCCGTCTGGATGCGTTCAATGCGGCCGGGCAGCAGGCCAAGCCCCTGACACAACCGTACCTCGTCCGACTCCTCAAACAGCATCTGCATCCCAAGGCAGATACCCAGAAACGGTTTCTCCTTTGCCGCGCGCAGCACCGCATCGGTCAAGCCAGACGCGTGCAATGCGTCCATTGCGTCCGGGAATGCGCCAACGCCGGGCAAAATTACACCGGCAGCCCCATCAATCACCGCCGGGGTGTCCGCGACCTTGTTCTCATAACCCAGGAAATCCAGCGAGTTGTGTACGCTCATCAGATTGCCCGCGCCATAGTCTACGATTGCAATATAGCCCATCACAGCACTCCCTTTGCGCTCAATACGCCGCCGCCCGTCACCGTGACCGCCTGCCGGAGCGCGCGTGCCAGCGCCTTGTACAGTGCCTCGGTGATGTGGTGCGCGTTGTCGCCGTATTCGGCCTTGAGATGCAGTGTCAGCCCGGCATTGACCGCGAGCGCGCGCATGAACTCCACCGTCAGGCAGGTGTCATACTGCCCGCACATTGGCTGCGGCATGGGCGCGTCGAACACCAGATACGGACGACCGGAGATGTCCAGCGCACAGAAGCCGAGCGCCTCGTCCAGCGGCACGAACGCCTGCCCAAAGCGCGCGATGCCCGCCTTGTCGCCCAGACACTGCGCCAGCGCCTGCCCCAGCACGATGCCGCAGTCCTCCACCGTGTGATGACCGTCAACCTCCAAATCGCCTTTGCAGTCAAGCGTCAGGCCAAAACCGCCATGCACGGCAAAGCTATTGAGCATATGATCAAAAAAACCGATGCCCGTGTCGATCTTTCGTTCGCCGCCATCCAGATCGAGCGCGAGCGAAATGTCAGTCTCCTTGGTTTTCCGCTTTATCTCAGCCTTTCTCATTGGGTTCCTCCTCTACAAAACGCACCGCAATCGAGTTTGCGTGCGCGTCCAGATGCTCACTCTGCGCCAGCGCGATAATGTCTTGCGCATAGCCCGCGAGCGCATCGCGCGTGTACTCGATCACGCTGGTTTTCTTCAAAAACGTATCGGTTGAGAGCGGCGAGAAAAACCGCGCCGTTCCCGAGGTCGGCAACACATGGCAAGGGCCTGCTATATAGTCGCCGAGCGGCTCAGGCGCATACTGCCCGAGGAAGATTGCGCCTGCATTGTGCAGGTACGGCAGCCACTCGCGCGGATTGGCCGTCACCACTTCCAGATGCTCCGGCGCAACCACATCCGCCATCTTGCAAGCATCTGCGAGATCATCAAACACAATCGCGCAGCCGTAATTGGCTACACTCTCCGCGATGATCTCCCAGCGCGGCAGCAGTTTGGCCTGCCGCTCCATTTCACAGGAAATCGCCTGCGCCTGCGCCATCGAATCGGTCAGCAGGACGGCAGACGCGAGTCGGTCATGCTCCGCCTGGCTCAGCAAATCAGCTGCGACCCATGTGGGATTTGCCGTGTGGTCGGCAATAACCAGCACCTCGCTCGGTCCGGCGATCATATCAATGTCCACTGTGCCGAAGGCCAGCTTTTTCGCTGCTGCAACAAAGGCATTGCCCGGACCGACGATTTTATCCACCTGTGGGATAAAGCCTGCGCCATAGGTCAGCGCGGCGATGGCCTGCACGCCACCAATCGCGATAATGGTATCCACCCCCGCGATCTTGGCCGCAGCCAACACTTCATTTGACAGGTTTTCCGTCGGCGGAGTGACCATAATCAGCTCGCCGACACCCGCAACCTTGGCCGGTACCGCGTTCATCAGCACGCTCGACGGATAGGCCGCCGTACCGCCCGGTACATACAGGCCGACGCGCGCCAGCCCGCGCACGGTCTGGCCGAGGACTTCCCCCTCGCTGCGCTTCCACTCCCAGGACTTCGCAAGCATCTGCTCGTGATAGTCACGGATGTTGGCCGCTGCTTTCTCGAGCGCCGCAATCAGCGCCGGTGAACATGCGGCATAGGCCGCATCCAACTGCTCCGGTGTGATAATATACGGCTCGCTTTTATCAAATTTTTTTGCATATTCACACACCGCATCCCATCCACGCGCTTGTACATCGTCCATGATCGCGCGGACGGTCTGCTCGATATCGCCGCGCGCACCCGCCGCGCGCGCTTTCATCTCACGGATGACAGCCTGTTCGGCCTTCCCGTCCGCAAGCACGGTTTTCAAAAACATATTATCCCTCCAAACCACTTTCCAGATCGGCAATCACCTGCTGAATCGCGGTTTTTTTCATCTTCGCGCTTGCCAGATTAACAATCACGCGCGCCGAGATCGGCGCGACATCCTCGATCACCTCAAGACCGTTCTCCTTGAGGGTCGTACCGGTTTCCACAATATCGACGATCGCATCGGCAAGCTCCAGCAACGGCGCAAGCTCAACCGAGCCTTCGATCTTGATCGTCTCGACGTCCATGTTCTTCTTATTAAAGAACGCCTTGGTCACCGCTGGGTATTTGGTCGCAATGACCGGCGTTTTGTAGCCGCCGTACACATCCTTGCCCTTTTTGGTGGCCAATGCAAAACGGCATTTGCCAAACCCGAGATCGACCATCTCGTAAAAGCTGCCGCCCTTTTCCATAATGGTGTCTTTGCCGACTACACCCATGTCACACACACCGTGCTCGACATAGGTGATGACATCCGCCGCCTTGGCCAGCACAATCTCCACGCCTGCATCCGGCAGGGCAAAAATCAGCTTGCGCGAACCGGCTTCCAGCTCGGAAATATCATAGCCCGCCGCCTTGAGCAGCGAAAGTGTTTTCTTTTCCAGACGACCCTTGGTCAACGCGATGCGCACGGTGTCACGGTGGGTCGCCGCCTCCGGCCGCGCCGCGCCTTGCAGGCTCTCCGCGACGCTCTCTACATCAATGCCGAAACCACCCGCCGGCAGATCCTTGCCAAATTTAGCACACAGCGCGTTATATCGTCCGCCCGACACGATCGCCGCGCCCGCGCCGCCAATGTAGCCGCGGAACATGACGCCAGTATAGTAATCCATCTCATGCACCAAGCCGAGATCAATCATAATGCGGCTGCCGTAGCCCGCTTCATCCAGTGCCTTGTACAACCGACGCAGATAGGACACCGCGCCAAGTACGCGCACATTGCCGGTCAGCGCCTCAACCTGATCAAGCACCTCGATGCCGCCGAACAGTTGCGGCATTGCGCCGAGCGCCTTGGCTGCGGGTCGATCACCATAAGGGGCAAGCGCATCACCCAACGCAGCAAACGACTTGTTTTCGATCAAACGGCGGATGCTTTCCGCCGTCTGTGCGTCCACACCCAATTCCTCAATCAGTGCCTTGTAGATCTCCGCATGACCCAGCTCGATGCGGAAATTGTCCGCGCCAGTCGCAGTCAGTGCGCCGAACGCCGCCGACAGGATGTCCTTGTCCGCCTCCAAACCGTCTGCGCCAATCAGCTCCGCGCCGACCTGCAAAAACTCCCCCTTGTGCCCATGCCCGCCGACAACCGAACGGAACACCTTTTGGCTGTAATACAGCCGCACAGGCAGCGCCGCATCATCCAGACGGGTTGCCGCAATGCGGGCAATCGGAGTGGTATTGTCCGGCCGCGCGACGCAGATGCGCCCCGATCGGTCGATGATCTTGAGCATGTTCTCCTGATCGAGTTCCGGATTTGCCTGCGCAAACACATCAAAATACTCGACCGCAGGCGTAATCACTTCACTGTACCCACAACCCTCCAGCGCAGTGCGCACCGCATGTTCGGTCTGCCGCAATGCGCGACAGGATGAAAACAACAGGTCGCGCGTCCCTTCAGGGGTGGAAATACGAAAACGGTTCATGGCCGCAAAACTCCTTTATCGCTTTATCGCGTTAAAATAATACCATATCTGTATAGCCACTGTCAACCCCCGATTTTGCGGATGGTCATATCGCGGTAGGTTGCGCCGTCCCGCACGATGGTGAGCCGTCCAGCCGCGCCCAGCGCACGGATGCACGAAAAAATCAACATATCGCTGACCCGGTCTCCCGTTTCATCCAGTTTAGCCAGTGCGCGACCAACCGTCAGTGCAGCTTGACTTTCTTCCTCCGGCACACAGGATAGAATGGTTTCATCATAATACTCCGCCGACACCGACTGCACCCTACCATTCACCATGGCGCGCAGCGGCATGTTTTCCTCCTGCATCCGTTTCCACTCGGTCAACAGTGCGGACTGCTCCGTCTCGGTCAGCTGACGGCGACGCTTATAGAAATAAGGAAGAATATCGGGGGATACCTCCCCCACTGTGGAAAAATAAATCATGCCCTCGCGCGGAGATCTCTTTTGCCGTTCCTCTAAGCTGCGGCGTTCCAGCGACACCGCATAGCGTCGCACAATAAACTGTGGCAACCAACGCAGTAAAGCGTTCCTTACACGGCTGCCCGTGACCACGCCGACCGATGCTGCACGGCGATCAGCCCTCTGCGCCTTGCGGGACAGTTCACGCGCTGGCATCCAGCCGACCTCGACCGCCCACACCGGAATCTTTCTTCGCCGCAAACGTCCGACCACATACCGCAGGCCACACTGCTCGAGCGCATTTCCGCCCGCGTACCAGATGACCGCCTCATCCACCTCGTCCAGCCGGTCGAGCGTTCGCCAGTGCTGCGCCTGATAGTCCTCCCTCCATGTTCCGTCCAGTTCAGGATCATCGCGCCACGGCATCAGAATGTCCGCGCGCGCCGCACGGTCGGTCACGTCCCGGATATCCCCCTGCGCATAGTCATCCAACAACGCAAGGATATGTTCCACATCAAACGAGGGTTCCAGAACGTTACGCGCCATGGCAAGGCAGCCCTTGGCACTGTCACCGAAACAGATCCAGTACATGTCCTCACGCCCCTTGGACATAGTTTTCCGCAAGTTTTTCTATGCACTCGAGAAAACTTTCCTCGCCAATCGTATTGAGCTTCCAAAAAACCGCCTGACTGCCGCCCGAAGTGATTGCAGATAGAAAAAGTTGGTTACCCTGCCCAACGAGCGTCAGGTTTAAGCTCACGCGATTGCTTCCCACCCAGCTGAACCGCTCAAATACACGCACTGCCACACGCACACCGTCTGCCGTCCAGTCGCTGCCATCTTCATAGGAAGCAGATACACTGCCATTCATAATACCGTCAAACAGATAATCAAGGAACGCATCAAAATCTCCGCTCAAGTGCCGTTCATACTTTGCCATCTGGGATTCCTCCTTTTTTCTGTTGCCGCTTAAGCAAATAAGCTGATCTGTGTGGTTTTTGGCATGGAACCGAGCGCACCAATTTGATCGAGCAGCTCGACCACCGCCTTGGATGCCTTGGGGCAGCGCACGGTCAGTTCCTCCGCCGAAAGGAACTTGCCGTTTTTGCGCTCCTCCACAATGTTTTGCGCCGCCTGTTCCCCGATGCCGGGCATAGACGTAAAGGGCGGAATCAATCCATGCTCAGTCACAAGGAAATCGGTCGCGTCCGAAGCGTAAATATCCATCGGCTCAAACACAAAACCGCGGCGATAAAACTCATGACAAACCTCCAGCGTAGTGGACATTTCCTTTTCTGCTGCGGTGATGGTCTTTTCCTTTTCCTTGACTGCGAGTTCCCGCAGCTTGTCCTGCACAACCTTGTCACCTTTTATCATGCACGACGCATCAAAGCCTTTGGCACGCACCGAAAAATACGCTGAATAGAACGCAAGCGGCCGGTGTACCTTGAACCATGCGATGCGGAACGCCATCATAACATATGCCACCGCGTGCGCCTTGGGGAACATGTATTTGATCTTTTTGCAGGAGTCGATGTACCAGTCGGGTACGTTCTGCTCCCGCATGGCGCCCTCCATCTCCTCCGTCAGTCCTTTGCCTTTACGCACGCTTTCCATCGTCTTAAAGGACAATTTAGGCTGTACGCCCTGCAAAATCAGATAGTTCATGATGTCGTCACGACAGCAAATACAGCCGGACAGCGGAATGCCTTTGCGCACCAGTTCGGCCGCGTTGCCCAGCCATACGTCCGTGCCATGCGACAGGCCGGAAATCGAAACCAGCTCGGCAAACGTCGAAGGATGCGTCTCTTTCACCATGCCGCGTACAAACTTGGTTCCGAACTCCGGCACCGCCAGACAGCCAAGGCTGCCCAGAATCGGATCGGTATCCGGATTTTCGCCCGTGTATTTCAATGCCTTGCACGAATGGAACAGGCTCATCGTATCCGGGTCATCGAGCGGGATTTCCTGCGCATTGACGCCAGTCAGGTTTTCCAAGTGTTTGATCATCGTCGGATCATCGTGTCCCAGCTCGTCAAGCTTCAGCAGGTTCGCGTCGATCGAGTGATATTCAAAATGGGTGGTGATGATATCCGAATCCGGGTCGTCTGCCGGATGCTGCACCGGGCAGACATCATAAATCTCAATCTCCTTAGGCACAACGACGACGCCGCCCGGGTGCTGCCCCGACGTGCGGCGCACACCGGTGCAGCCCGCAGCAAGACGGTTTTCCTCCGCACGCGAGCACTCAATGCCGCGCTCGTCCATATACTTTTTGACATAGCCATAGGCTGTCTTTTCCGCAACCGTACCGATCGTACCCGCGCGGAACACATGGTCGTGGCCGAAAATCTCGCCCGTGTACCAATGGATCCGCGACTGATATTCGCCTGCGAAATTCAAGTCGATATCGGGTACTTTATCGCCCTCAAAGCCAAGGAACGTCTCAAACGGGATGTTGAACCCCTGTTTGGTCAGCGGTTTGCCGCAGTTCGGACAGACTTTATCCGGCAAATCAACGCCGCAGGAGTATTCCTCGTGCCACTCAACATATTTGTCGTCCGG
>CALWEB010000139.1 GCA_944376955.1 uncultured Agathobaculum sp.
AGAAAGTAAGTGCGTGTCAATGGTGACGAGGGTACACCTGTTCCCATTCCGAACACAGTAGTTAAGCTCGTTTACGGTGACAATACTTGGCTGGTGACGGCCCGGGAAGATAACTCGACGCGCACACCCAAACGCCGGTTCGAAAGAACCGGCGTTTAGCTTTTGTTAAGATTCTTTGGATCGTCCCATTTTGCATTTCTTTTATGATATAATATATTGATCTAAAATCTCATAGGGGAAATGCAATGAATAAAATATTAAAGGAAAAAGTGGTTGAGGCACTGTCCTCTGTCATTCCGATTACCTTGATTGTACTGCTAATGAGTGTCACCATCACTCCAATGCCGGTCGGTACATTGGTGCTTTATTTGACGGGGTCTGTGCTGCTGATCATCGGTATGGCGTTTTTTTCACTGGGTACCGACGTGTCTATGACGCCAATGGGTGAAGGCATCGGTGCGCAGCTACCGCGTACCAAAAACCTGCTAATTGTTGTGGGGATTACCTTTGTCATTGGTGTACTTATTACGATTGCAGAACCGGATCTGCAAGTGCTTGCAGGCCAGGTGCCATCCATTCCGAACGCGGTTTTGATTTGGACGGTCGCGATCGGCGTGGGTTTATTTTTTGTCTTGGCGATGCTGCGTACACTGTTTAAAATCCGCTTGGCAACCTTGCTGATTGTGTTTTACATTGGCGTTCTGGTATTATCCGCCTTTGTGCCCGATGAGTTTGTTGCCGTTGCATTTGATTCCGGTGGCGTGACAACCGGCCCGATCACGGTGCCGTTCATCATGGCGCTGGGCATTGGCCTTGCTTCGATCCGAGGCGACCGCGATGCGCAGGATGACAGCTTCGGTTTGGTTGCGCTGTGCAGCATTGGACCGATTTTGGCCGTGTTGCTGCTTGGTATTTTTTATACGGACGGAGACCCCGGTTACACACCGGTCACTGTGCCGGATGTGCAGGACACCAAGCAGGTTGCAAGCTTATTTGCGCATGGCCTGCCGGAGTATATTGAGGAAGTCTTATCTGCGCTGATTCCGATTATCCTGTTTTGTGCGGTTTTTCAGCTGGTGTTCCGTCGCTTTCATCGAATGCAGCTGAAAAAGATCGGCATTGGCTTTGGATATACCTTTTTCGGGCTGTCCCTGTTTTTGACCGGTGTGAATGTCGGTTTTATGCCGGTCGGACACTTCCTTGGCAAGCAGTTGGCACAAAGCGGGCATAGCTGGCTTTTGGTACCGCTTGGTATGTTGATCGGCTATTTTCTGGTCACCGCGGAACCCGCGGTACATGTGCTCAACCGTCAGGTTGAGAATATCACCAATGGCGGCGTATCGCAGCGCGCGATGATGCACAGTTTGTCCATTGGCGTGGCCTGTTCGGTGGGGCTTTCCATGTTACGCGTTCTGACAGGGATTTCGGTGTATTGGATTGTGATTCCCGGTTATCTGCTGGCGCTTGGGCTGACATTCTTTGTTCCCAAAATATTTACCGGCATTGCGTTTGACTCGGGCGGTGTGGCGTCCGGTCCGATGACCTCAACCTTCCTGCTGCCGTTTGCGATGGGGGCGTGTGAGGCTTTGGGCGGCAATGTGCTGACGGATGCGTTTGGGATCGTGGCGATGGTTGCGATGACCCCCTTGCTGACCATTCAAATCCTTGGTTTGCTGTATCAGCGAAAAATGCGGCGTACAGATGCGACGGAGCAGACTGCGGCGCAGGCCGATGAGGAGATCATCGTTTTGGAAGAGGAGGATCAACATGCGTGAGTATCAGCCGCAAATGGCAGCGCACAGCGCAGTGGAGATGGTTGTGTCTGTGGTCGATGTATCACAGAGCGAGAAAGTACTGCGTCTCTATCGGGACACCCATGTGTTGGTCGATTTTGTTTGCATGGCGCATGGCACGGCAAAGACCGAAATGCTCGATCTGCTCGGCATCGGTGAAACCGCCAAAGCCATCGTCCTTTGCCTGACGGATCGGGAAAGAGCCTGCTTGCTGCTGGATCAGTTGGGCCATGTGCTGCAAATGCGCTACCCGGGGAAAGGCATTGCCTTTACCGTACCCATCAATGGAATTGGGATGCGCTGGCATCAACTGCTGACGCAAACAGATGTGAAAAATGAGGAGGCGGAGCGCATGGGAAAGAACGAACGGGCCTGCGGTTTGGATGCGGTTGTCGTGGTGATGGAGCGCGGCTATACCAATGTTGCAATGGATGCGGCCCACAAGGCAGGCGCACGCGGCGGTACGGTAATTGCCGCACGTGGAATTGCAGAAGATGAAGTGAAGCGCTTTTTTGGGATTGAAATTCAGGCGGAAAAGGAAATCGTTTTCCTGATTGTGCGGAGTGAGGAACGACAGGAAGTCATGACCGCACTGATGAAAGCAGTCGGCATGAATACCCGCAGCCACGGGATGGTGCTTTCCGTCCCGTTGACCAGCGCCATTGGCTTGGCGGATTGAATGGATGCCAAAAGGGCAGAAGGAGCAGCCGGAACGGCTGCTCCTTTTTGTGTCATCCCCTGTCGGAAAGGGTGGTGCTGCGGCGGAGAGCGGGAAAGGGGGTATACCATATATTGTGTCGAAAACGGGCGAGAGGGATAATACATTTTCCACAGCCTTTCACAGGATAGACACAGGATTTTCCACAGCTGCACGGTTATCCACAGCACGTTTTCCACATTGTCCACAGCACAAAACAATCAAATTTTAGAGAAACCAACAAGAAAAAGAATAGGATTCCTACAATTCTTCCAAAAAGCCTGTTTCCCCTTGACAGACCGTCGGCACAGCGGTAAAATATATAGCACAGGCACAAGATATGGTGCGGAATTCCAAAACAAACTACGAAATTTTGTGATCGCCGCAAGGCGGTTTTTGTATGAGAGAGGGACATGAACTTATGATTCAGCAGATCGTCAAGCGCGACGGACGCAAAGCCGACTTTGAAATCGACAAGATCGCAGGTGCGATTTTCCGGGCGGCGCAGGCATCCGGCGGACAGGATTATGAGATGGCGCGCGGTCTGGCTGAACAGGTGGAAAAAATGCTGGAAGCGGCTGCCGGCGACCAGATCCCCACGGTAGAGCAGATACAAGATACAGTGGAGAAGGTTCTGATCGAAAGCGGACATGCCCGCACGGCAAAGAAGTACATCCTCTACCGCAACGAGCGCACCCGCGTGCGTGAGATGAACACCAAGCTGATGAAGGTGTATGAGGATCTCACCTTCCAGTCCTCGCTGGAAAACGACGTCAAGCGTGAAAACGCCAACATCGATGGGGATACCGCGATGGGTACCATGCTCAAGTATGGTTCGGAAGGCGCCAAGCAGTTTTACGAAATGTTTATCCTCGATCCGGATCATGCCAGGGCGCACCGTGAGGGCGATATTCACATCCACGATCTGGATTTCCTGACCCTGACAACGACATGCTGCCAGATCGACTTACTCAAGCTGTTCCGTGGCGGCTTTTCCACGGGGCATGGCTTCCTGCGTGAGCCGAACGACATCCGATCGTATGCGGCGCTGGCGTGCATTGCCATCCAGTCCAACCAGAACGACCAGCACGGCGGTCAGTCGGTGCCGAATTTCGATTATTCCATGGCGCCCGGCATCAAGAAAACCTTCCGCAAGCTGTACCGCAGCAACCTTGCCAAGGCGCTCGAAGTGTTCGGTGCGGATGAAAACAACGAGGTGGACGCGCAGGCGCTGACCGAGCGCGTAGAGCAGCAGACCGGCAAATGGGCCTGCCTTGCTGGCGACAACGGCTATGACGAGGCGATGGCGGCGGTGCTGGGCGAAACGCTGGACGAGCAGGCCGTGCAGAAATGCCTGCGGTTTGCCCGCAAATATGCGGATAAGGAAACCCGCAAGAGTGCTTATCAGGCGATGGAGGCGCTGGTGCATAACCTGAACACCATGCACTCCCGTGCTGGTGCGCAGATCCCGTTCTCTTCGCTCAATTACGGCACGGATACTTCTCCGGAAGGCCGTCTGGTCATCGAGCAGCTGCTGCTTGCGACCGAAGCCGGTCTGGGGAACGGGGAAACCCCGATCTTCCCGATCCACATTTTCAAAGTGAAGGAAGGCGTCAATTACAACGAAGGGGAGCCGAACTACGACCTGTTCAAGCTGGCCTGCCGTGTGTCGGCCAAGCGCATGTTCCCGAATTTCTCCTTCTTGGATGCGCCGTTTAACAAGCAGTATTACAAGCCCGGCCATCCGGAAACCGAATGTGCCTATATGGGCTGCCGTACGCGCGTGATCGGCAACCATTTTGACCCGACTCGCGAGATCGTCAACGGCCGCGGTAATCTGTCGTTTACTTCGATCAACCTGCCGCGCATTGCAATCCGCAGCCACGGCGATATCGACTGGTTCTTTGAGGATCTCGACCGCAAGATTGATCTGGTGATCGACCAGCTGCTGGCGCGTTTCCGCATCCAGTCGGCCAAGAAGGTGCGCAACTATCCGTTCCTGATGGGTGAGGGCGTCTGGATTGATTCGGACAAGCTCGGCCCGGATGATACGGTAGGGGAAGTACTTAAGCACGGCACGTTGACGCTCGGCTTTATTGGTCTGGCGGAAACGCTCAAGTCGCTGATCGGCAAGCACCACGGCGAGAGCGATGAGGCGCAGAACCTCGGTTTGGAAATCGTCGGCCATATGCGGGAGCGTATGGATCAGGCCAGTGAAAAATACGGGCTGAACTTCTCGCTGATCGCGACCCCGGCAGAGGGTCTGTCCGGCCGTTTCGTCAAGATCGACCGCGAGAAATACGGCCGTATCGAGGGCGTGACCGACCGCGATTACTACACCAATTCGTTCCATATCCCGGTGTACTATCCGATTTCCGCATTTGAGAAGATTACGCGCGAGGCGCCCTATCATGAGCTCACCAACGGCGGCCACATCAGCTATATCGAACTGGATGGCGACCCGACGCAGAATCTGGAAGCATTCGAGGCGGTGGTTCGTGCGATGAAGGAAGCTGGTATCGGCTACGGTGCGATCAACCACCCGATCGACCGGGACCCGGTCTGTGGCTATACCGGCATCATCGGGGAAACCTGCCCGCGTTGCGGACGGCACGAGGGCGAAGGCGTACCGTTGTCCAAGCTGCAAAAGCTCGGGCTGTATAAGCATTTGAACAGTATGACGCTGGGCTATCACGGCGACCCCGCCGAAGAAGCCGACCGTCTGCCCAATACATTGCAAATTGTCAAGGACTGAGAAAGGAAGCGTTTTGATTATGGAGGAAAAAGTAATGCAGGAGCAGTTAATCGGTGAGGGTGTAGGCTTTGAGCGCATCCGCCGCATTACGGGTTATCTGGTCGGTACGCTCGACCGTTTCAACAACGCCAAGCGCGCAGAGGAGCATGACCGCGTCAAGCACACGGTTTCCTGCTGCTCGATGGAAGAGGAGCATACCGCGTGATGGAAGGCACCATACGCATTGCGGGCACAGTCGGGGAGTCCATTGTGGACGGCCCCGGCTTCCGCTATACGCTGTTCACACAAGGATGTCCGCACCATTGCCCCGGCTGCCATAATCCGCAGACGCATGATTTTGCGGGCGGGAAGGATATGGATTTGGATGCGTTGCTGCACGATATGTGCCGCAATCCGCTCATCCAGGGCGTGACGTTTTCAGGCGGTGAGCCGTTTTGTCAGCCTGAACCGCTGTATCATTTGGCGGTCGAACTCAAGGCAAAGGGTAAGCACCTGATGGCGTATTCCGGTTATACGTTTGAGCAGCTCATGGAACTGCCCGATCCGTTTGTCAAAAAGCTGTTGGGGCAGCTCGATTTGCTGGTAGACGGCCCGTTTATCGAGGCCGAACGCAATATTGAACTGCGTTTCCGCGGCAGTGCCAACCAGCGTGTGTTGGATGTGCCAGCCTCACTGGCGGCAAATGCGCCCGTATGGGCAGAGCAGTACCGATAAAGACATGCTGAAAAGCAAAAGGCCGCTGTGTCGCGGCCTTTTTTATGTTTCCGTGCGGCAGTACGCGCGGAAGGAAAGAAAGAGGGAATGGAACATGTACGATGAACTGACCGCACAGGACATTGCAATGATGCAAAAGGAACTCGACCACCGCAAGCTGGAACTGATGCCCGAACTGATTGAGGAGGTCAAGCGTACACGCGCCTTTGGCGACCTGAGCGAGAATTTTGAATACAAAGCCGCCAAGCAGGCGCAGAACCGCAACCGCAGCCGCATCCGCTATCTGGAGCGTATGATCAAGTCGGCGCGGGTGATTGAGGACCGCGCTGGAGTGGATGAGGTTGGCCTGTTTGACAAGGTGGAACTGTACTTTGAAGATGATGACGAAACCGAAACGATCCAAGTGGTGACCACCGTGCGTTGTGATCCCCTGCAGGGGCGTATCAGTAGGGAAGCGCCACTCGGCAAGGCCGTGCTTGGCAGGAAGCAGGGCGACCATGTGACCGTTACGACCGAAGATGGAGATACCTATACGGTCGTGATCCGCTCCATCTGCAAGCAAGCGGATGACGGGACGGGTTCTATTCTGTAAACAGAAAAACAGCAGCCGGTTGTGCAATCGGCTGCTGTTTTTTTATGTTTGTGCAGGTGGTTGCGATGCAGGCTCTTCAGTATCCGCCGGCGTTGATTCAGCCTTGGCAGAAAAATCGTCCCGTTCAACTGCGCAGATCAAATGCGGTACCTCTTTGCCGCGATAGCGTTTGGTGGTCTGGCCGACGGGTTTCATGCCGCAGGCCGCCGCGACGTGAAGCGAGGCGATGTTGTCCGGACGGATGAGAGCGAGCGCACGGGGCGCGTTCAGTTTGTCAAACGCGAAAGCGAGTGAAGCGCGGGCGCATTCGGTGCCATAGCCCTGTCCCCAAAGGTCGCGCCGTACGATATAGCCCACCCCGATGGCGGTGTTTTCCGTATCCAGATGTTCCATCAGCGGCCCTGCCAACGCAAAGAGTTCGCCGGTCTCGCGGTCAAGGCCTGCAAAGTAGCCGCAGCCATCCTCGTGATAGCGGCGCAGCATGTCTGCAATCCAGTCGATTACCTCTTCGTAGGTAAAGCCATGTTCCCAGGCGTACATCGTCTGCGCATCCTGCAAAATGGGGGCGACAAGGGAATAGTCGTCCGCGCGCAGGCGGCGGAAGCGCAGGCGCGTGGATTCCATTTCAAAATGCTGAATTTCCATTGAAGTTGCTCCTGTAAAAACGGTGCAGCACAAAGCCGCACCGTTTTGCTGTTGTTGTTTTACTTGGTGCCGAAGATACGGTCACCGGCATCGCCCAGACCCGGGACGATATAGCCGTGATCGTTCAGTTTCTCATCAATGGCAGCCACGAAAATGTCAACGTCCGGATGTGCCTTCTGCACTGCCTCGATGCCTTCAGGGGCGGCAATCAGGTTCATCAGCTTAATGTGCTTGACGCCGCGGCGCTTGAGCCCGTCGATTGCGGCGATGGCCGAACCGCCGGTGGCCAGCATGGGGTCAAGCAGCAGCACATCGCGGTCTTCGATATCGCCAGGCATCTTGCAATAATACTCGATCGGCTGCAGCGTGTCCGGGTTGCGGTACAGGCCGATGTGACCCACCTTGGCAGCCGGGATCATTTCCAGCATACCTTCCACCATGCCGAGACCGGCACGCAGGATGGGCACCAGTGCGATTTTCTTGCCAGAGATCACATGCACGCGCGCATCCGCCAGCGGGGTCTCGATGGTGATTTCCTTGAGCGGCAGGTCACGGGTCGCCTCATAGCACATCAGCATGGCGATTTCGCGGGTGGCTTCGCGGAATTCCTTTACACCAGTGGTTTTATCGCGCATCAGGCTGAGCTTATGCTTGATCAGCGGGTGATCCATTTCATGAACGGTAGCCATAGTCGTTTGTCTCCTTTAATGTAGATTGGATGCATCGCCGGAAAGCCGTTTCATACGTTCGCGTTCGGCCTGCGGACGGCGCAGGTAAAAGGCGTCCAGCTCCTGTGGGGAGCTGGTTTTCCCTGCCAGTAATAACGGCAAAGCGGCAGCGGCAACCCCGTAACCGGTGGGGTAGCGCAGCTCGGGCGGTGCAAGGTGCAGGCCGGGACAAGTTTCCTTAAGGGTATTATAACATAGTTCGGCTCCGTCTCCAACCAGAAAATACGGCGTATTGCCGATTTCTTCTGCAAGGTCGGTCAGCTTGATGGCGCGGTCGTCACATAGGCGGTTCGGCAGGCCGTTTTCGATGGAAAACAGCGCGTTGTAAACCTGCCCCGCGCGCGCGTCCATCACGCAGCACAGGCGGCCGCCGAGCGCCCGAGCGCCCTGTGCCATTGCTTCCAGCGTGGATACGCCAATGCACGGCTTGTCCGCGCCGAGGGCCAACCCCTTGACCGTCGCCACGCCGATGCGCACGCCGGTGAACGAGCCGGGGCCGTGCGCCACCGCAATGGCATCCATTTGGTCGATCGTCAGGCCGCAGTTTTGCAGCAGGCCCTCCACCATGGGCAGCAACGTGCGCGAGTGGGTCAGGCCGCAGTTTTGAAAGGATTGTGCAATCAGTTTTTCATCCTCAGTCAGCGCAACCGATGCGCTGATGGCAGAGGACTCCAACGCCAGAATTTTCATTGGTCCACCTCCCCGGTGGTAATCTGCCGGTCATCCGGCGCGTTGCCGTATGCAATGTGTACGGTTTTATACCGCGCAGGCAGGAGATCGGCTGCGTTTTCACTCCATTCAATCAGCACAATGCGGCTGCCGTCCAGATATTCTTCAAAGCCGATCTCGAACAGCGCTTCGCTGTCCAGAATGCGGTACAGGTCAAAATGCGCCACGCGGCCGCCGGGCGTATCGTATTCGTTGGCGATGGCGAAGGTTGGGCTGGTGACCCGTCCCTGATAGCCAAGGCCGCGCAGCACGCCGCGGGTGAACGCGGTTTTGCCTGCGCCGAGGTCGCCGGTGAACGCAATGACATCGCCCGGATGCAGCGATGCGGCATAGTCCGCGCCCAAGGCTTCGGTTTCCTCGGGCGAGTGGGTGATATAGTCCATTGAAACACCTTTTCTTGTGGATTCTGGCTTTATCATATCATGGAAGCAGATAAATAGCAAGGCGCGCGCGGTTATGGCTGCATTCCGGCAGTCAGCGCCTTGATGACTTCACCCGCAAGGATCATGCCGGCGACCGGCGGTACAAAGGACACGCTGCCGGGTACGGCGCGGCCTGCGGTGCCTTTCTGCTCGCCCGAGGGCAGGGGCGTGCGCGGCTCTTCCTTGGAATAAACCACCTTGAGGCGACGGATGCGGCGTTTTTTGCATTCCAGCCGGATGACACGCGCGAGCGGGCAGACCGAGGTTTTATAGATGTCCGCAACTTCAAAACGCGTCGGGTCAAGTTTGTTGCCTGTGCCCATCGAGCAGATGAGCGGCACGCCCAGCCGGTCGCATTCGCTGATCAGTTGCAGCTTGGCGGTGACCGTGTCGATCGCGTCAATCACATAGTCGAATTGCGCAAGGTCGAGTGTGCTGTCCGGCGTATAGAACTCCTGCAGCGCGTGTACGGTGCAGCGCGGGTTGATGTCTGCGATACGCGCGCGCATGACCTCGACCTTGGCCTGGCCGGTGGTGGAGGCCAGCGCAATCAGTTGACGGTTGCGGTTGGTCAGCGAGACTGTGTCATTGTCAATCAGGGTCAGCGCACCGACACCCGCGCGGGCCAGCGCCTCACATGCGAACGACCCCACGCCGCCGATGCCGAACACTGCGACATGCGACGCGGCGAGTTTTTGCAGTGCATCCGCGCCCAGCAGCAGTTCTTCCCGGGAAAATTCATGCAGCATAAAGCAAACCTCTCTTTTAGGGATGAAAAGAGTATATCACAACGAGGGTATCCGTACAAGCGGTAGGGAATGGGAAAGGGGCGGGGCTCTTTTCTAAAAAAGAAAGCGCCTGTCATAGACAAGCGCTTTCTTTGTTGGAGCGGCTGACGAGGCTCGAACTCGCTACCTCCACCTTGGCAAGGTGGCGCTCTACCAGATGAGCTACAGCCGCGTATTGAATTTGTCGTGCTGGGAAAATTCTAAGCGGAATGATTTCAAGAAATATTGCATTCAAGAAATATTGCATTGTATTGATCAGAAAATGGTGCCTCCGGGCGGAATCGAACCACCGACACGGGGATTTTCAGTCCCCTGCTCTACCGACTGAGCTACAGAGGCATTCACAGCACGAGATATAGTATAGTCGAATTGTGGAGAAAAGTCAACCATAAATTTTCCTTTTTTCCATTGGTTGCGCAAGGATGCACGAACATGGTATGATACACACAGCGAAAGGAGCGTGCATCATGCGCATTTGGACGGGCCGCGCGGCAAGCGGCAAAACCACGGCAATTCTGCGGGAAATTGCGGATGCCTGCCGGAAAGGGGAGGGCAAACAGGTCCTGTTGGTTCCGGAATTGAACTCGCATCAGATGGAACGTCGGCTGGCTGAGGCGACCCAAAACCGCGGCGCGCGCACAGCGGAAGTACTGACCTTCTCGCGCTTGGCTGACCGTGTTTTTTCCGAGGTGGGGGGACTGGCGCAGCAGATGCTGACCCCGGCGGGGCAGCTGTTGACCTTGCAGGAGGCGGCGCGCCGTGTGCAGGGGGGGCTTTCGGTTTGGGGCGGCCTTGCGGACAAGCCGGACTTGCTGCGCGAGACGCTGCGGCTGGTGGACGAGTGCAAAACCTGTGCGGTTTCGCCCCAAATGCTGTTTGAGGCCGCACAGGAGAGCGAGGATGCGGCGCTTTCTGCCAAGCTGTCCGATCTGGCGCAGCTGCTGACAGCTTATGAGCGCCTTTGTGAGCAGTCGCTGCCCGACCCGCGTGACCGTCTGACCCATCTGCGCGACCGCTTGCCAGAAAGCCATGTGCTGGCCGGCGCTCAGGTCTATCTGGATGGTTTCCTCGGCTTTACCGCGCAGGAACTGGCCGTGGTGGAAGCCATGCTCGCTGCGGGCGTGCCGTTATCGGCGGCGGTAACCTGCGACCCGGCGCAGCCCGAGGTGTTTGTGACCGGCTGCAAAACAGTCAAGACGCTGACCCGTATGGCAAAGCGGCACAATCAGTCGGTGGAGCGGATGGAATTGGGCGCTGGCCGTCTGTCCCGTCCGGCGGGGCTTGCCGCGGTGGAAGCCGAAAGCCTGCTGCCGGTGCGCGGGGTGCATGAAGGTGTGTGCGAGGGCGTGCGTTTGTATGCGGCGGCTTCTCCCTTTGACGAGTGCGAGCACGCGGCGGCTTACATCCGGCGCAAGGTGCGCGACGAGGGGGCGCGCTATCGGGATTTTGTGGTCACGGCGCGGGACATTGAGCCGTACAGCGCATTTCTCGCAATGGCGATGGCGCGGTACGATGTGCCGGTGTTTCTTGCGGAAAAGCCCGACCTGCTTTCCCGCCCGCCGATGGCGCTGGTAATGGGCGCACTTGAGGCGGTGCGCACAGGCTTCCGGTACGAGGAGATGTTTTCCTGCCTGAAAACCGGTCTGGTCAGCCTGACGCGCGACGAGGTGGACCGGCTGGAAAACTATGTGTTGACGTGGAACATCCGTGGCAGCGCGTGGGAGCGTGACTGGACCGAGCATCCGGATGGGTACGGTTTGCCTATTGACACGCGTGTACGCGCCGAGCTGGCCGAATTGAACGCGCTGCGCGCGCGGGCGATTGCGCCGTTTTCCGCCTTGCGCGAGCGCTTGAAAGGCGAAAAACCCGCTGCTGATTGTGTGCGCGCATTATATGATTTTCTGCTTGCGGTGGACGCGCCGCAGCGCATGGCTGACCGTGCCGCCGCGCACGAGCAGGCGGGACGCTTGCAGCTGGCAGACGAGTACCG
Organism: uncultured Agathobaculum sp.; assembly: GCA_944376955.1. Taxonomy (GTDB): domain Bacteria; phylum Bacillota; class Clostridia; order Oscillospirales; family Butyricicoccaceae; genus Agathobaculum. The sequence goes on from CALWEB010000139.1 coordinate 11,854, forward strand.
GCAACTGTGGGAGATTTTGGTCTCTGCGATGGAACAGTTCGCGTGGGTGTGCGGGGAGACGCCGCTCACCGCCGAGCGGTTTGCGCAGCTGTTCCGGTTGGTGCTGGGGGAGTATGACGTCGGCTCGATCCCGGTTTCGCTCGACCGCGTTACCTGCGGCAATATCGAGCGCGTGTGCGGTGAAACGGTTCAATATGTGATCCTGCTCGGTGTCAATGATGGGCTGATCCCCAAAACGACGGCTTCCACCTCGCTGCTGAGTGATCTGGATCGGGATAAGCTGGACGCGCTGGGGGTGGAACTAAAAGCCTACGGCGCAGAGCGGCTGCTCATGGAGCAGGAAACGATGTACTGCGCGCTGGCGTGCCCCTCCGAGGAGTTGCTGCTGTCCTACCACACGGCGGATGCCGCGGGTGGGGAAACGCGGCCTTCGTATTTCGTGGGCACGGTGCGCAGTCTGCTGCCTGCAGTACCGCTGGAAACCCATCAGGCGCAGACCGTGCGCGACCGCTTGCAGGCGGAGCGTCCGGCGGTCGAGTTGGCGTGCGCCTATCTGTCGGGTGACCGTTCGCCCGCCGTGCGCGCCGCCTATGACTTTTATCAGGATGATGAACGGGTGCATCGCGCAGCGGCGCAACGCCGCGGGCGCGGCCCGCTGGAAAATCTGCACACGATTGAAGGGTTATACGGCAAGCGTCTCAACCTGACCGCGTCGCGCGTGGATACGTTTTATTCCTGCCGCTTTGCGTTTTTTATGCAGTACGGCCTCAAAGCTAAGCCGCGCAAGGTGGCGCGGTTTGACGCGCTGGAGACCGGTACTTTCCTGCATTATGTGCTGGAACATGCGCTGACCGAGCTGGGCAAAACCGAGGGCGGTGCAGCAGCCGCCGACGAGGCAACGGTCCGGCGCGTGTGCCGCGCGGTCGTGCGGCAATATGTGCGCGAGGAACTGGGTGGGCTGGAA
>CALWEB010000140.1 GCA_944376955.1 uncultured Agathobaculum sp.
ACAGCACAGCCTGTGTCTCCGGATCACCAAAACGCGCGTTGTACTCGATCACCTTGGGACCCTTTGGTGTCAGCATCAGGCCAAAGTACAGCACGCCCTTGAACGGTCGTCCTTCTGCTGCCATGGCTGCCACCGTGGGCTGGAAAATGGTCTCCATACAGGTCTGGGCGATCTCCTCGGTGTAGAACCGCGAGGGCGAGAACGCGCCCATGCCGCCCGTATTCGGCCCCTCATCGTGGTCATAGGCACGCTTGTGATCCTGCGCCGATGGCATCGTCTTGAGGTGCTTGCCATCGACAAACGCAAGGACGGACACCTCCGGCCCGGTCAGAAATTCCTCAATCACGACGCGCGCACCCGCACCGCCGAACGCGTGGCCGTCGATGGCATCCTTGACCGCTGCAATCGCCTCGTCCTCGGTCATGGCAACCGTCACGCCTTTGCCCAGCGCCAAGCCGTCCGCCTTGACCACGATCGGCGCGCCCTGCTCCTTGATATAAGCGATCGCGTCCGCTGAGTTTTCAAACACGGCATAGCCTGCAGTCGGGATGCCATATTTTTTCATCAGTTCCTTGGCAAACGACTTGGAACCTTCGATCACCGCTGCGTTTTTACGCGGGCCAAAGGCGCGGATGCCTGCTGTTTCCAGCGCATCCACCATGCCGAGCGCCAGCGGATCATCCGGCGCGACCATCACGAGATCTGGCTGATTGGCCTTTGCAAACGCCACAACGCCGTCGATATCCGTCGCCTTGATGTCCACGCACTCGGCTTCCTGCACGATGCCGCCGTTGCCCGGCGCGCACCAAATATAGTCTACCTTGGGGCTTTTCTTTAAGGTATGCACGATGGCGTGCTCCCGCCCGCCGCCGCCGATCACCATTACTTTCATGGTTTTTCTCCCTCCGTACGGATGTATTCTTTCTGCGCGCGGAACGTATCCGCCAGCAGTGCGATGTACCCCAGCACCATCAAAGTGTTCACTACGGTCACAATCAAAGGCAGCGCGATGTCATTGAGCCAGCCGGGCGCCATGAGCAGCGTCAGAATAAATCCCGCGCTCCACACGACAAAAATCGCCCACTCAGGGAGTGTACTGCGGCCTGCTTCCCGCATCTGCGCCATATACGCCATGAGCAGCATACAGCCGGTCAGCAGCAACGGCACGAGCGAGGCATATTCCAGCACCATGCGCAAAAGCCCTGACGGCAGCACAGCCGGCCCGCAAACTACTTCAAAGCCGATGCACACATCGGCTGCGATGGACGCGCGCAAAAACCAGCGCGATACCTGCTGCAAAGACAGTGCGCCGCTGGAAATCAGTGCATATGCCACGATTTGCAGCATCCAGTTGTCCTGCAGTACCAGCTGGAGCAACAGCCCGCCTGCGATTGCCAGATAGGCATAATACCCTCGAATCAGTTTCATCACAATCCGACGTGTATCAGTGATGGAACAGGCGCATACCGGTGAACGCCATGACAATACCGTATTTATTCGCGGTTTCGATGACGTTATCGTCGCGGATCGAGCCGCCCGGCTGCACGATATACTGCACGCCCGACTTGCGCGCGCGCTCCACGTTATCGCCAAACGGGAAGAACGCGTCTGAACCAACGGTCACACCCGTATTTTTCGCTATCCATGCCTTCTTTTCCTCGGCGGTCAGCACCTCGGGCTTGACCTTGAAGGTCTTCTGCCATACGCCGTCCGCCAGCACGTCCTCGTACTCGTCCGAGATATACACGTCGATGGCGTTATCACGGTCGGGACGGCGGATGCCGTCTACAAACTGAAGGCCAAGCACCTTGGGATGCTGCCGCAGGAACCAGTTGTCCGCCTTGTTGCCTGCAAGGCGCGTGCAGTGGATGCGGCTCTGCTGGCCGGCGCCCACGCCGATGGTCATGCCGTCCTTGACATAGCAGACCGAGTTGGACTGCGTGTACTTGAGCGTGATGAGCGCCAGAATCATATCGTGCTTGGCACTCTCGGGCAGATCCTTGTTGTCGGTGACGATGTTGTTCAGCAACGCGTCGCTGATCTCATAGTCGTTGTAGCCCTGCTCAAAGCGGATGCCAAAAATATCACGCTGCTCAATCGGCTTGGGAACATAGTCCGGGTCGATCTTAACCACATTATAGCCGCCCTTGCGCTTGGTTTTGAGGATTTCGAGTGCCTCAGCCGTATACCCCGGCGCGATGATGCCATCCGACACCTCGTGCGCGAGATACGCCGCGGTATCCGCGTCGCACACATCGGACAGCGCCGCCCAATCGCCATAAGAGCACAGGCGGTCGGCGCCGCGCGCGCGGATATAGGCGCACGCGATGGGCGACAACTCGTGGTCTGCCTCGACGAAATACATCTGCTTTTCGATCTCAGTCAGCGGTTTTCCCAGCGCCGCGCCCGCAGGGGACACATGTTTGAAGGAGGCTGCGGCCGGCATACCGGTTGCCTTTTTCAGCGCCTTGACCAACTGCCACGAGTTGAACGCATCGCAGAAGTTGATATAGCCAGGCTTGCCATTTAAAACCTCAATAGGCAGTTCGCCCTCGGTCATAAAGATGCGCGCAGGCTTCTGGTTGGGGTTGCAGCCGTATTTGAGTGCCAGTTCCTTCATGCGTTCTTCCCCTCCTCGTGCTTGTTGCGGATCTCCTGCCAATATGCACCGGTCTCCAGATCGATATAGCGCACAAACAGGGCGACCTTGTTCTGCTCGTTCATGCTTGTCCAGAGCATTTCGGTGAACTGCTTGATCGGCTTTTCGATGCGGATGCACTTGGGCTCACCGCGGAACGGCGGCAGCGGGTCACCGTCGCACTGATAGGTGTGAATGAAGTGACCCAGACCCGGCACCGGCTTGTCGTATTCATAGAAAAAGCGCTTGTTGGAGGTGCGGTCGGACGTAAAGTTCTTGAGGATGGACAAGCTGTACGAGCCGTCCTCATTGATGACGCCCGAAATACGCGAAGTGTAGTTCGGCGGATCGGGCTCGAACTGGCGGGTACGCAGCGCGTCGATGTAGCTCTTGCCGTCCTTCAGGTACTCGCAGATTGTGTCGGTCTGATCGCCATTGGTCACGACCAGCTTGCCGCCGCACTGACGCACCGGATGATAAATGATCAGCGACGGGTCGGTCATCTTGGACGGGTCATAGGCCTGCGTACGGATACCGTCCTCGGTTTCCACAAACACACGGTTGCGGCTGTTCTCCGAACGGCCCATGATGAAATATGCTACCACATTCTGCTTATTGTCCGGCGTGCGACCAAAGATAATGCCGCGGCCGGGATAGGCATTGCTCATCAGCTCATTGCTGATATCGAACACATTCTTGCTCATAACGCTTTCCTTCCTCCTTACTTTCTGGAGACCCACGCGCCGTGGACGCTGAGTCTCCCTGCGCAGAAGTCGCTGACAGCCTGCGGCAAAAGAATCCACTCGGCCTTCTGCATCACACGCTTCTGCAAGGTCTCCGGCGTGTCGCCTTCCTCCACTTCGACCGCTTTTTGTGCGATGATCGCGCCGCCGTCCACCACTTCGGATACAAAATGAACGGTGGCGCCGGTCACCTTCACCCCTTTGGCAAGTGCAGCCTCGTGGACGCGCAGACCGTAATACCCCGCCCCGCAGAACGACGGAATGAGTGACGGATGTACATTGATGATACGGTTTTCGTACTGGCGGCAAAAACTATCCGGCAGAACAGTCATAAAGCCCGCAAGTACCACCAGACCGATTCCGTACTCCTCCAGAAGTGCGGTCAGTGCCGCGCCGTAATCGTCCGCGCTGTCAAAATCGCGGCGGCGCAGTACGGCAGACGGGATGGCTGCCTTCGCCGCACGCTGAAGCGCAAACGCCTCGGGATTGGAGGAAACCACCAGCCGGATATGGCCGTTTTCAATCTTGCCTGCGGCCTGTGCGTCAATCAACGCCTGCAGGTTTGTACCGCCGCCAGAAACCAAAACTGCGATGTTTGTCATATCGCCTCTCCCTTTTATTCGAGCACGACGCCCTTTTCGCCGGCGACACACTCACCGATCACATATGCCTGCTCGTCTGCCGCCGAAATCGCGGCTACCGCACGGGAGGCATCCTCTGCTGCAACAGCAAGCACCAGACCCGCGCCCATGTTAAACGTATTGTACATATCGCGCTCCGGGATCTTGCCGGTTTTGGCGATCAGGTCAAACACCGGCGGTACAGGCATCGCGCTCTTTTCAATCTTCGCGCAAATCCCTTCCGGCAGCATACGCGGCACATTCTCATAGAAACCGCCGCCTGTGATGTGGCTGATGCCCTTGACTTCCACTTTGCCCATCAAGCCCTGGATGGCCTTGACATAGATCTTGGTCGGGGTGAGCAGTTCCTCGCCCAGCGTCTTTCCAAATTCGTCAATATAGCGGCGCACAGACTTCTCATTGATGCCCAGCGTCTTGCGCACCAGCGAATAGCCGTTGGAATGCACGCCGGAGGACGCCACGCCAATCAGCGCATCGCCCGGTCGGATGTTCGTGCCGTCGATCATCTTCTCCTTATCGACCATACCGACCGAAAAGCCCGCCATATCGTATTCATCCTCGGGATAGAAGCCGGGCATTTCGGCAGTTTCGCCGCCGATCAGCGCACAACCCGCCTGCCGGCAGCCCTCCGCAATGCCGGAAACCATCTGTGCGATCTTGGCCGGATGGTTCTTGCCCACCGCGATGTAATCCAGGAAGAACAGCGGCTGCGCACCGCAGCAGGCGATATCGTTGACACACATCGCCACGCAGTCGATACCGACTGTGTCGTGCTTGTCCATCAGAAAGGCCAGCTTGAGCTTGGTGCCCACACCATCCGTACCGGACACCAAAATGGGATCAGCCATGCCCTTAAAATCCGGGCGGAACAGGCCGCCGAAGCCGCCGAGCGTGCCCATAACCCCTTTGGTGAAGGTCGATTCCACCATGGGCTTCATCAGCTTGACCGCCTCGTAACCGGCGGTAACGTCTACACCGGCTGCCTTGTAGCTTTCAGAACGGCTTTCACTCATAGTAATACTCCTTCGTCGTTTATTGAGCGGAACGGCTTATTCCTTGCCGTTCCAGCAGTATGTGCAAACCTTATCACGGTCCAGCCCGATGGCCTCCAGCAGGCCGTCGAGCGACTGATACCCCAGTGAACTGAACCCAAACTTTTCGCAGATGGTTTTCAGCATACACTGGCCGCGTTCGGTGTTGGCATCCGCGTATTCCTCCAAGTGCTTCTGCCCCTCGTCGCCTTCGAGCTCCTGCACAATGCGGCGGGCGAGCAGCTCCATTTCGGAATTGCTCGAGGAGAAATTCAGATATTTGCAGCCGTACATGATCGGCGGGCAGGCAGAACGCATATGCACTTCCTTCGCGCCCGACTCGTACAGGAATTCGACCGTCTCGCGCAGCTGCGTGCCGCGCACAATCGAATCGTCCACAAACAGCAGCTTTTTGCCCTCGATCAGTTCAGGCACCGGGATCTGCTTCATCTTGGCAACCTGATTGCGCACCTTCTGGTTGGCCGGCATAAACGAACGCGGCCAAGTGGGCGTATATTTGACAAACGGACGAGCAAAGGGCTTTCCGCATTCGTTGGCATAGCCAATCGCGTGCGGCACACCGGAATCCGGCACGCCTGCGATATAGTCCACATCGGAGGCCAGACCGCGCTTTTGATCGTCCTGCGCCATGATCGCGCCGTTGCGGTAGCGCATCACCTCGACGTTGACGCCCTCATAGTTGGAATTGGGGTAACCGTAATACGTCCACAGGAAAGAGCAGATCTTCATCTCCTTACCGGCGGGCGAGAGTGTTTCAAAACCCTCCTCGGTCACCTTTACAATCTCGCGCGGCCCCAGCTCATAAGCATCCTCATAGCCCAGCTTGTGATAGGCAAAGGACTCAAACGAAACGCAGCAGCCGTCCTCGTTTTGGCCGATCAGCACCGGCAGACGGCCCAAACGGTCGCGCGCGGCAATGATGCCGTCTTTGGTCAGCACCAACAGGGTCAGCGAACCGTCAATCAATTCCTGCGCGTGCAGGATGCCGGAAACAAGGTCGTCCTTCTGGTTGATGAGCGCTGCGGCCAGCTCGGTGGAGTTGACCTTGCCCGAACTCATCGCCATAAACTGATGCCCGTGGTCGGAAAAATAACGGGAAACCAGTTCCTCCGCGTTGTTGATGATGCCAACCGTGGTCAGCGCATACAGGCCGAGGTGCGAACGCACAAGCAGCGGCTGCGGGTCGGTGTCGCTGATGCAGCCGATACCGCTGCAGCCGGAAAAATCCGGCAGGTCTTTCTCAAATTTGGTACGAAACGGGGTGTTTTCAATGCTGTGGATCTGGCGCTGGAAACCGCGCTCCTGATCATACAGGATCATACCGCCGCGGCGTGTCCCCAGATGCGAGTGGTAGTCCACGCCGAAGAAAATATCCAGCACACAGTCCTGTTTGGAGACTACGCCGAAAAATCCTCCCATTTGTTACTCCTTGTCTTTGTTCCCGCCGGCCTCCTTATCCGCGCCGAGCGGGATTTCGTTTTCGAACATGTTCTTTTCCGCCTGTTCGGGTACCGGGATCGGATACTCGCCCGAGAAACAAGCGTCACAGAAGCCCAGCTTACAGCCCACGGCGATCTTGCGCGCGGCCTCCAGCGACAGGAAGCCCAGACTATCCACACCGATAATCTCACGCATCTCCTCAACTGTGCGACCGTGCGCCAGAAGCTGGCTGCGCTCCGGGATATCCGTACCAAAAAAGCAGGGATGCCGGAACGGCGGCGCCGAGATGCGCATATGCACCTCGGCTGCACCTGCGTCACGCAGCAGCTTGACCAGCCGCGCACAGGTCGTGCCGCGCACAATCGAATCATCGACCATGATGACGCGCTTTCCCTCGACCGCAGTGCGCAGGGCATTGAGTTTGAGGCGCACCGAGCGCTCACGCTTGTCCTGTCCCGGCTGGATGAAGGTGCGGGCAATATAGCGGTTTTTGATCAGGCCGACACCGTACGGAATGCCGGAAAACTTGGCATAACCAATCGCTGCGGGGATGCCGGAATCCGGCACACCGATGACCACGTCCGCGCCGACCGGATGTTCAATCGACAGATATTTACCGGCCTCCTGCCGGGCAAGCTCGACGCTTGCGCCGTCGATAATCGAATCCGGACGGGCAAAATAGATATACTCAAACACACAGGCTGTACTCTTGCACTGCACACCGCAGTGCATTGAGCGCAACTGGCCATTTTCAACCACGCAGACCTCGCCCGGCTCGACATCACGCACAAAGGTTGCACCCAGCGCGTCGAGCGCGCAGGTCTCGGATGCGAAAATATAACAGCCGTCCAGCAAACCGATGCACAGCGGACGGAACCCGTGCGGGTCGCGCGCGGCGATCAGCTTGCGCGGACTCATCACAACCAGCGAATACGCGCCTTCGATGATGCCCATGGTGTTCTTGACCGCCTCTTCAATGCTGCCGCATTTGAGGCGTTCGTTGACGATCGTGTACACCAGTACTTCGGTGTCGTTGGAAGAGCGGAAAATGCCGCCGTTCAGCTCAATGCGGCGGCGCAGCTCACCCGCGTTGACCAAGTTGCCGTTGTGCGCCACGGCAAGGTTGCCTTTGACGTGTGTAATGGCAATCGGCTGCGCGTTTTCACGCGACTGCTTGCCGGTCGTCGAATAGCGCACGTGACCGACAGCCATCGAGCCGGGCATACCATCCAGAATCTGCTGGTTAAATACCTGACTAACCAAGCCGACGTCCTTATGGCAGCGGATGACGCCGCGGTTGTTGACCGCAATGCCCGCTGCCTCCTGTCCGCGGTGCTGCAAGGCGAACAATGCTACATACGCTTCGTGCGCGGCTGCAATCTCCTTGCCCTCCGGTGCGGCGATGCCGAACACGCCGCACTCTTCGTGTACCTTATCAAACGGGGTTTTACTTTGCTTTAGAATACGATATTTCATGGATCTGCCTTTTTT
>CALWEB010000141.1 GCA_944376955.1 uncultured Agathobaculum sp.
GGTGTTGTGAAAAGCTCCCGTGAGGGGGCTTTTTTCATAATTCCGGGCAGAATGGATTTTGTCATCACTTTGCAAGTTGCAATCAGTAGGGGGGTATGATAAAATATACTGCGTTAAATTATGCGCAATGGAGGAGATTTATGCAAATCGGGAACGTAACGCTTGCCGGACGGATGGTGCTTGCGCCGATGGCCGGCGTGACCGACCGCGCCTTCCGGCAGATTTGCCGCGAACACGGCGCGGCGCTGACCGTGACCGAAATGGTCTCTGCCAAGGCGCTGACCTACGGTGATAAAAAAACGCCGGGGCTGCTGGCGCTGGCGGAAAACGAGCATCCGGCGGCGGCGCAGATTTTCGGGCATGAGCCGGAAACCATGGCCGAAGGCGCGAAGATCGCACGCGCGGTGTCCGGCTGCAATATCATCGACATCAATATGGGCTGTCCGGCGCCCAAGATCGCCAATAATGGGGACGGTTCGGCGCTCATGCGCGACCCGGCGCTGGCTGCGCGGGTGATCGAGGCAGTCTGCCGCGCGGTGGATGTGCCGGTGACGGTCAAGTTCCGCAAGGGCTGGGATGAGAAAAGCATCAACTGTGTGGAGTTCGCCCGCATGGCCGAGCAGGCCGGTGCGGCGGCGGTTGCGGTACACGGCCGCACACGCGCGCAGCAGTACAGCGGCACAGCGGACTGGGATGCCATTCGCGCAGTCAAGCAGGCGGTATCCATCCCGGTGATCGCCAACGGGGACGTGGCCGTGCCCGAGGATGCGGTGCGCATTTTGGCGCATACCGGTGCGGATGCCGTGATGGTTGGCCGCGGCGCACTGGGCGACCCATGGATTTTCGAGCGGGCCAACGCGCTGCTTGAGACCGGCGTTTGTCCGCCGCTGCCGCCCTTTGCTGAACGCATGGATACTGCGGTGCGTCAGATCGAACTGGCAGCCGCACAAAAGGGCGAGCGCGTGGCGATGCTGGAAGCGCGTCGCCATGTGAATTGGTATCTCAAGGGACAGAGCGGCCTGAAGGCATTTAAAATGCGCATCTGCGCGCTCGAACGGCTCGAACAGCTTTACCCGCTGGCAGAGGAGATCAAGCGCGCGGCCGGCTGCTGACCGGTATCTGACAATACAAAGGGGGACGGAAGCGGTGGACGAGAAGCATATTCTGGCGCGGGCGAGGCGCGGTGAACTGGATGCCTTTGAGGAATTGGTCCGCCGGTATGAGAAGCGCGTGTACGCGGTCGCGCTGCGTTCGTCCGGCAACCCAGAGGACGCAGCCGATATCGTGCAGGAGGTTTTCCTGCGCGCTTGGCGGTCGATTGAGTCCTTCCGCGGGGACAGCGGTTTTTCCACTTGGCTGTTCCGCATTACGATGAACCTGTGCGTGGATTTTGCCCGCCATAAACATGCCCAGCCGCAGACCGAGCCGATCGTGGGGGAGGACGAGACCGAACGTCCGGTGCCGGATACGGCGCCCACCCCGGAGGAGCATCTGGAAAACCGCGAACTGGGGCGCGAACTGGCCGCAGCGTTGGCAGAAATTAGCGAGGAACACCGTCGCATCGTGCTATTGCGCGATGTGTCGGGGATGAGTTATACCGAGATCGCAGAGGTGCTGGAGATCAGCGAGGGGACGGTCAAGTCCCGGCTTTCCCGCGCGCGCATCGCGCTGCGCAAGGTTTTGCTGCGCAGAGGGAACTTTTTGCCGTCTGCCGCGTCTAATCCATCGAAAGGAGGCGGGGACGCATGAGTGATGAAGAATATTTTGAGCAGCTGGCTTCCAACAGTCTGGATGGCACGCTGACCGATTCCGAGCGGGAAAAGCTCGAAGAACACCTGGCGGAGTGCCCCTCGTGCGCCGCGCTGAAGCAGGATCTGGAGCAAATGCGGGCGCTGTTTGCCGAAGAGGTAGAGGTGCCTGATGGATTGCATAAGGGCATCATGCAGCGGTTGGAGCAGGAAGCGAAACTGCGGGTGGTGCAGCCGGAAAAACCGGTGCGGCGTATGCCGGTGTTCACGATGGTGGCGGCAGCCGCAGTCGTGGTGCTGGTGGTGCTGGGCGGCGGGCTGATGCCCGTATTCAGTACGGTTGGCGATGGCAGCAGCGCGGCAAATGCAACGGCGTCGGACGGGGCGTCCGCTTATGGCGATGCTGCGGCCGGGCAGTCGGTTACCGATGCGGCAGAGGACGCCGGGCTGACAGGGAATGCAGGTTCGGTCAGCGAGGGCAGCACCGGAGCGGCGCCGAGCGAGCCGACGGTGCAGCCGCGCGATAGTGTGCCGGAAAACGGCACGGCTGCATCGGGCGGCAGTGCGCCAAGCGCGTCTGAGCAGACAACAGGCAGCGCGGAGCAGGATACGGGTGAGGAAGTTTGGACGGAATTGCAGCCCAGCACACAGGACAGCGCGGGCAGTAAGATCAAGCAGTCCGATCCGCAGGCAAATATTGCGTTGGCGGAAGCGGCACCGGCGCTGATTTTGCCGGATTCCCTGCGTGGTACGAGCGTAGCCCATTGTTATTATGCAGCAGGCGGTGCGGAACTTCCGGATATCGACGGGGAACTGGTGTCCACGGCGGACGGGGTTTCCTGGTTCCTGTTGCACAACAACATGACCAATTTGCAGGATACGCTGGGACGGCTGGAGGACGCCGGTTTTTCGGTGTCGGCCTACGAGGATGTCGGGCTGACCATTGACAGCAAGGCAGCTTCCTGGCTGCTGATTGTGCAGACAGCGGCGTAAAACCGATCAACAGAAAATGAGTCCAGGGACAGGATGTTCCTGGACGTTTTTTGCCTTGGTTGAAATTTCGGAGGGTTTCACAAAATTTTTGCAAAAAATTTGTGTAAACGCTTGACTTTGGGAAATGCTTGTAGTAATCTATAAAGGCACCTGCGAAGAGCGGGGAAAACGCGATGATGCCGGAGATTGCTGGCTTGGCCAGGTAACTTCGGCGGAGTAGGTCCGACAATCGGGCGGTTGAGATAACTGCTATCAGCCGGAAAGCGATGCTTTCAGGCAAAAATGCAATGTTCGTGCGTAAATTCGGGACTCGCGGCGCGTGCGCCGTAAAGCCGATGGCCCGAACCACTTGTGTTTCTTATTGTGACCGGATCGTTACACTATCAGTGTGCCCGGTTATTTTCATGCCCGCGTGTGATACACACGGCGGGGTTGCAGTTTCTCTCCGTAGCGAGT
>CALWEB010000142.1 GCA_944376955.1 uncultured Agathobaculum sp.
GCTTGTCTGCGGCGTGACGCCGAGCACCTTATAGGGATCCATGTTTGCCCCATCCTCCGTTCGTTTGGTACGTCCCGTCCAGCACCTGTTTCGTCACCAGCGGCATACCCAGAAAAATAATATTGCGGATCAAATCCGCATCCCGCCGGATATCCAGCAGGTCATACGCCATGCAGATATCCGCGAGCGACCGCTCCAGCGTACGCTCCAGCGGCTGTCTTATCTCTGTCAGATCCGGCGTGCGCAGCCCATAGCGCAGCGCCACCGGGTTGTAATTGTCCTGTTCCAGATCCTCCGCCACGTCCTGTGCCGCGTCCAGCAGGTAAATCCATCGCCCGACGTGGTAGAACATCTGCCGAAGTACGCGCTCGCGCGCGTCCCCGGTGTGCGGCACCGCCGCTGCGGTCAGCCGCGCGGAAGCATCCGCCGCGCGATCCATCGAATCGCACTTTGCGCGCTCCAACTGCTGCAAATCGGCAAGCGACTGCACCATTTCGCGGTCAGCCTCAGGCAGCCGCGCCCGCGCGCGGTCGTATCCGCGCCGTCCCAGACGGCACAGCAGCCACGCCAGCGCACGCTTCGGCCCTTTTTCATCCTCCAGGCTGTCGCGGAATTTGTGATAGGTGAGCAACACGCTCACGTCCGCCGCCAGCTCGAGCGCTTCATCCGTCTGTGCGCACGGGCGGCGGATCACCGGGTGCGCGTCGCACCTCTTGCGGCACGGCGGCGCAGTCTCTTCCTGTCCGCTGCCGACCACCAGCGCGAAAAACGTCACGTCGTAGCTCAGGAACAGGGTATAAAACCGGCCATACCGCGCGCGGATGGCGTGACACAGCCCGCAGTATACCTGCTGGAACCGGTCGGCCTCCTTCACCCGCAGTTCGGGCTTGACGGGACGGATAAAGCCAAACATTTCATAACCCTTTCCTGCCGTGTTTGCGGCACGGCCTTCGTAGTCAATCTATTCTACCGAACTTTTCCCGATAGCACAAGGGCAACCGGCACAAAATCAGTAAAAATTCACAAAAAATTCAGAGCTTTTTTGTGATTTCAAACGGTACACTGTTCTTGCGCTTCATCTGATGGCTGTACAGGATCGCCGCAACAATGCCTGCGGCAAACAGAATCCCGCCGCATAGCGCGGACACGCCCGCGCCCTTTTGCAGCGCGCTGCCTGCACCGTAGCCGATGAAAAACAGCACCACCGGCACCAGATACACCAGTCCGGCAATGCCCAGCACCTGCCCGGTCTCGCCTTCGATCAGCACACGCTCGCCCACCTGTGCCGCCGCGCGGTTGCGCGCGGTGACGTACAGCGTCTGGGTTTCCAGCCCGCCGCAGCCGCCGCACTTGGCGCAGTCATGCCCGCAGGCCGAACGGCGTGTGACCTCGATTTCCGCCATGCCGCCGGGCAGTATTTTCTTAATCGTTCCCTGTTGGGTCAATTTGATCGCTCCATTTCTCTGTATTCCATTGTACACCGCGTTTCATTCCCACGGCGCATATTCCTCCATAATCCGATACGCCGCCCGGATGCCGTCCACTGCGGCGGACATAATACCGCCCGCGTAGCCTGCGCCCTCCCCGCAGGGGATCAACCCTGCACAGCCAAGGCCGAACAGGTCGTCCCCGCGTTTGATGCGCACAGGGGAGGATGTGCGGGTTTCCGGCCCGGTTAACAGTGCATCGGCTGCGGCAAAACCGCGGATCTTTCGATCAAAATACGGTAAACTGTCCCGCAGCATGATCTGCGCAAAGGGAGGCAGGCAGGCCGCCGCTTCCCCGAACTGTACGCCCAGCGGATAGCTTGGCTGTACGACGCCAGCGGATTGGCTCGGCCGCCCGGCCAGAAAATCGCCCACGCGCTGACAGGGCGCGCGGTACAAGCCGGTCTGCGCGAAAGCAGCGCGCTCAATGCGCCGTTGCAGCGCGACGCCGCCAAAGGGCGTTCCGTCGTCAAAATCCGCCGGATCGACCGAAACCGCAAGCGCCGCGTTGGCATTTTTGCCGTCGCGCGCGTGATAGCTCATACCGTTGGTCACCACCGTGTTTGGCTCGCTCTGCGCCGCGACGACCACGCCGCCCGGACACATGCAGAACGAATAACAGGCCCGTCCGCCCTCACGGCGGGACAGATTGTACTCCGCCGGCGGCAGCAGCGGATGCCCCGCATATTTGCCGTATAGCGCGCGGTCGATCTCGCTTTGCAGATGCTCGATGCGCACACCGACCGAAAATGCCTTCGGCTCAAAGTATACCCCATTTTGGTGCAGCGCATCAAAGGTGTCGCGCGCCGAATGGCCGATGGCCAGCACCGCACGTTCGCAGCCGATGGCCTCATCGCCCACCTGCACACTGCACAGCAGACCGTTTTTGACCGAAACGCCGGTCAGCTGCGTACGGAACCGCACTTCGCCGCCGTTTTTGATGATGTCGCGCCGCATGGCGCGCACCACGTTTTTCAAAATGTTCGTCCCCACATGGGGCTTGGCCTTTTTCACGATATCCGGTGGGGCACCGTGCGCCGCCAACGTTTCCAACACCGTGTCGCACAGCGGGTCCCCGATGCGCGTGGTCAGCTTGCCGTCCGAATAGGCGCCCGCGCCGCCTTCCCCAAACTGGATATTGCTCCCGGTGTCCAGCGCGCCGCCGCTCCAAAAGGCATCGACCGCGCGGTCGCGCGCGTCCAAATCGCCGCCGCGCTCCAGAACCAGCGGTGCATAGCCGTGTTTTGCCAGCGTATAGGCCGCAAACAGGCCCGCAGGCCCCAATCCGACCACCACCGGCCGGTGTTCCAACCGCTTGCTGCCGCAGGGGACGGCCGGTTTTTCATCGGGTTTATAACGCACGAAGGGCATTTGCAGTTTTTCTGCAAATGCCTTTTCGTCCATGGGTGCGTCCAGCCGCACCGAATATACACGAAAGATTTTGCCGCGCCGCGCGTCAATACTAGCGCGGCAGACAGCCGCCTGCACGTCATCCGACGCAAGGCCGGTCAGGCGCCGGGCTTCTGCCAGCGCCTGTTCCTCCGGCACGTCGAACGGCAGGCGGATATTGCTCACCATCAGGCTCATACGCCGTCTCCGCCTTCCTCCGGCAGGGCCGCGTCGGTATCCGCGCCGCTGTCCTGCGCAGTATCCGTCGCATCCGGCGGCGTTGTCGTCTCCCCGCCGTCCGGCCCGGTGATCTCGATCTCGACTTCGACATCGCCCTGCACCAGCGTCACGCCGGCCGGCAGGCCGGTGGCCGCTACAGCACCCTTGACCTTATGGGTACCCACACCGAGCGACACCGAGTCAAAGGTCAGACCGATCGACAGGCTGTTGACATCCACCTGCTCGAGCGCGCTCTCGCTGCCGCGCAGTTCAATCTCGACCGATTCGGTCAGCACGCTGACCGTATACGGTGTCTGTTCCTGCGCCGTATCCGTCGGCACAAACTTGGTCACCTGAATCTTGCGGGTGGAGACACTCTCCTGTTCCTTGACGCTGATGGTCACCTCCGCCTTGGACGGCTGGCTGCTGTCCAGCCGCACACCCTCTGGCAGCGGGATCTCCATCTCCACGGGCACACCCGTGCGCACGTCATCCAAATCAATCGTGCCGAGATTGATTTCGGTGATGCCGGCCAATGTATTCTGGTCGCCCACCAAGGTGATGGACGGCGGATTGATGAAGACATCCACCTGTTCTTCCTTAAGTGTTTCCCCATCGGTCAGCGAAACGACCAGCGGTACGCTTTCCACCGGATAGACCGGCACACGCACGGTGATCGTATCTGTCTGACAGGTCACATGCGTGCCGGTGATTGCCTCGCCCGCATCGTTGCGCAGGGAGATGCTGCACTCCCCGGTGAAGGTGGAGGACTTGCCGGTTACGTCAATCGTACCATATGCGTAAGCGACTTCCTGCAGCTCAGCGGCAGGTCCGGATATCGTGACCTCCTTGGTGGTGGTCGGCTCAGGCGTACCCGGCCGACTGCCGTCCGCCGCGGTTCCTGTGGTTTCCACGCGAACCGGCACGGTTGCAGTCGTCACCTTATCCACCAGCACGCGCACCGTCGCAGGGGACGTGCGCACCGAATCGACATTGTAGCTGCCGGTTGTGATCTGCGGTATCAGGGCATATTCCCCCGCACCGTCCGAAATCCCCGAAACGTCAATGGTTGCCGTCACCTTCTTGCGGAAGGTGCTGTCCGTAATCTCATTGTTCGGGCCTTCCACAGTCACGTCAATCGTGCGGGTGTATTCAATCACCGAGAGATCGGACGAACTGAGCAGCTGCTTTGTGCCGATCAGCTGAACCTCCACATCCCGGATGGTGGTCTGCTTGCTGGGGTTTTCCATGTCGCGCACCACAAGCCACAGGACGAATGCGAGCAGGATCGATAGCAGCCGCAGCCAGATATCGTGCTTTTTCATGAACTGCTTCACTTGCCCGCACCCCCCTTCCAAATATTGCGGAGGGTGGAAATGCGATGTTTTTCCGGCTTATCTGCCGAAAGCAGTTCATTTTCCAGCACCTTGCGAAGCACCTCGGGGGACAGATGACGCTTGAGCATCCCACCGATGGCAACCGAGATCGCGCCCGTTTCCTCGGACACGACCACCAGCACGCTGTCCGCCGATTCGCTCATGCCAACCGCGGCGCGGTGCCGTGTGCCCAAGTCGCGCGACAAGGTCTGGCTGCCCGAAAGCGGCAGCACGCAGCCGGCTGCGTAAATTTTGCCCGCGCGCATGATCAGCGCGCCGTCATGCAGCGGGCTGTTTTTGAAAAAGATGTTCTTGAGCAGCTCGGGTGATGGGTCGGCATCCAGCACGGTGCCGGTAGAAATGATCTCCCCCAAACGCTCCTTGCGCTCGAATACGATCAGCACACCGGTTTTGGTCTTGGACATATCCGCGCAGGCCGAAACCGTGGCGTTGATCGCGGCCTCAATCTCGTCCGGGTCATCGGACGGCACGAGCAGCCGGCTCAGGTTGCCCTTGCCGAGCTGTTCGAGCAAACGGCGCAACTCAGGCTGGAAAATGATGACCAGCACAAACGGCGCATAGTATACTGCCGTGCGCAGGATATAGGAAATCGACGTCAGCCCGAACCAGCTTGCCAGCAGCATGACCAGCGCCAGCACCAAAATACCTTTGGCCAGACGCGCCGCGCTGGTATCCTTAAGCAGCTTCATCATCCGGTAGATGATGTAGGCTACAATCAGGATATCGACCACGTCCATCGGCCCTGCGGTCTGCAAAGATGCAATCCCGCTTTTGAGCGATGAGAGCAGGTCGAAATTCTGAAGGGGCGGAATGAAAATGTTTTGAAAAGTCTCCATAAAGCCACCTGTCCTGTAAATTCACAGCCTTCCGCAGTGCGGAAGGCAGATTTTTTCCCTATTTATACTATCACAAATCCCGTCCCCTGTATAGCGTATTCACAGATTTTTTACGGTTTGACACAGCAGCTCGGCAGCGTGTTCGAGCTGGTGCGCCGTGGAATAAAACGAAAGCGAAAAGCGGATCGTGCCGCTCTCCTCCGTGCCGGCCGTACGGTGCGCGAGCGGTGCGCAATGCAGGCCTGCCCGCACCGCAACGCCCTGCCGCGCAAGCGTTTCCGCCACGCCCTCACAAGTCGCCCCGCGCACGCGCACGGACAAAACACCGGTCTGCGCGGGATTGGCAAAGCACTCGATGCGCTTTTCGGTTTCCAGCGCTCGGACAAATTCGCGCATGAGCCGCCGCTCATGCGCCAGAACATTCTCGGGACCGACCGAACGCACAAACGCCAACCCTGCGGCCAGACCCGCGATGCCCGGCACATTGGGCGTGCCGCTTTCGAGCGCGTCCGGCAGGAAATCCGGCTGACACATCTCCTCCGACCGGCTGCCTGTGCCGCCCGCCAGCAGCGGGCGCTGCGCAATCCGGTCATCCAGCGCAAGCAGCAGCCCGGTGCCCTGCGGACCGTACAGCCCCTTGTGTCCGGGCATACAGACCGCCGCAAGGCACGGATGGCGCCGCACGTCGATGCCGATCACGCCCGCCGACTGCGACGCATCCAAAATCAGCGGCACATTCGCCTCATCCAGCAGGGCGGCGATTTCCTCCACCGGCGCCACAAACCCAAACACGTTGGACACATGGTTCAGGATAAACAGATCCGCTCCGTCCGCGAGCGCCTGTTTTGCCCGATTTATCATCGCCTCCCCATCCCACAGTGGCGTATCCAGCACCACCGGCTGCACCCCGCGCAGCATCAGCGGCCGCATCACCGCATTGTGTTCGTAACCGCCGACCACCACGCGCGTATCCGGCTGCACCAGCGCGTGGATCGCCAGATTGAGCGCGTGCGTGGCGTTCATGGTGAACACCACGCGCGCCGGGTCCTGCACGCCGAATAACGCGGCTGCCTGTTCCCGGCAGGCATATACCGTTTCCCCCGCGCGCATCGCGGCTGCATAGCCCCCGCGCGCATAGCCTGCCGCCGCGTGCATCGCGCGGCGCACTGCCTCATCCACGGCACGCGGCTTATGCAGTGTGGTCGCTGCGTTATCCAAATAGATCATACGCCCACCCCCTCGTCCGGTATGACACAGCAGGGCGATATTCCGAGCTGCCGCATCCGGTGCAATGCTTCTTCCGCCTGATGCGCGCTTACGCGCACCGCCCAGCCGCAGGAATCCGTGCGCGCATGGCGCGGCGGGCGCGCTACCTCACCCGGCACGCCCATCTGTCTCAAATGGCGCCGCAGGCCGACTGCTTCGGTCTGGCTGCGGCATATTAAAAAAGCGTATTGGCTCATCCGCTGTCTCTCCCTCCAACATAGTCTATCCCCATGCTATGTTGAAAAGCGCGCCGAAGTGTGTTATGCTGATGCTGCACAAAAATTCATCCCAGGAGGGGATTAGATATGGAACTTTCCGCTCTTTCTTTGCGTCTGCACGCGCTTTCTGCGCTGCGCGGCTTGCAGCAACATCCGTTGGTGCAGACTTCTGCCGCGGTTTTGGACCTGCTGGACGATGCAAACGCCGCCCGTTTTGCCGATGCTTACGGCGCGCTGTGCGCCGCGCAGTACACCTATGGAAACGCATTGCAGGCGCTGCTGGACGCTGTCCACTATGATGTCAACACACTGACCGATACACTCGCCGCCCCCGCCCCTGCGCTGCTGGATGCGGCAACACGCGATATTGAGACGCTCAACGCGCTGCTTGCCCTTGACGGCGCATCGCTCAAGGCGGCAGCCGCCGGGCGCTATAACGCCCCCGCGCTGCTGACCCTGCCGGACTTTCCGGCCTCGGCCCCGCTGCCCTTCCACGACGGAGCAGAGCTGGCCAGCTACTACCGCGCGCAGGGCTACGGCTTTTTCGCGCAGTCCTCGGCCTTTGCCGTGCAGGACGACGGCACAGTTGCCCCGATTGTGCATCCCGATGCCATTCGGCTGCACGACCTGCCCGGCTACGAACGGCAAAAGCAGCAGATTCTCAAAAACACCCGCGCCTTCCTCGACGGACGCGAAGCCAACAACATCCTGCTGTACGGCGACAAGGGCACGGGCAAATCCTCGACCGTTAAGGCCGTGGTCAACAAGTACGCCGAGCGCGGCCTGAAAATCATCGAAATGTCGCCGCGGCACATCACCTGCTTCCCGAAAATCTTCGCGGAAACGCTGCGCTCGCCCTTCCGCTTCATCGTCTTTCTGGACGACCTCACCTTCAGCCGTGAGGATGACAACTTTGCCGCGCTCAAAGCCTTCATCGAGGGCGGCCTTGCGGGCAAACCGGCCAATCTGGTCATTTACGCGACCAGTAACCGCCGCCACCTGATCCGCGAAAGCTTTGCCGACCGCGAGGGCGACGACGTGCGCGTGCGCGACAGTCTGGAGACGGTCACCTCGCTGTCCGACCGGTTCGGGCTGGAGATCACCTTCTCCGTGCCGGACAAGGACGAGTATCTGTACATCGTCGATCAGCTTGCCGCGGAAAGCGGCCTTGCACTGCCGGGCGACCAGCTGCATATGCTCGCCGAGCGGTTTGCACTGCGCCGCAACGGGCGTTCACCGCGCACCGCGCGCCAGTTCATCAGCCAGCAGATGGCGGAGAAATACGAAAAGTAAGCATAAAAAAACAGGCACCCGGCCGGGCGCCTGTTTTTTTATCCACACATGTCCATTCGCACACCTTGCGCTGCACTCCGCGCCGCAAGGCGCGCATGTAAAAGAAAAGAACCGCCTTTTAGGCGGTTCTTTTCATCCAAACGCCCAGCTCTGCCGGGCGTTTGGATACAAGAGCGGAGCAAAGTTTCGCGCGCTGTGCGCGTCGGAACTTTGCGCAGCCCGGGCGATGTCCGCGTGTATCGCGGCATCGCCCTTTCGTTTGCAAGCGTGGTTGCAAACGAGTATTTTTTTACCATCCGAAGTACGAGAACGGATTCTGGTACTGCGAACCACTATTGTTATTCTGGCTGTTCTGGCTGCTTTGCTCTGCCGGGTCATCGCCCTCCAGATCGTGCGCATCGGTCAGCGTCACGGTCAGGTTGACCATCTTGCCGGTCGAAATGCGGTAAACCGTCAGCGTCAGCTTGTCGCCCGCCTTCATGTCTTCCTTGATTTCGTTGATGTCGTCCATGGTCGGGGTCGGGGTGCCGTTGACTGCGGTGATGATATCACCCACCTGCAAGCCTTCATTTGCCGCCTTGGCACGGGAGTCAATCGAGTAAACCTGTACGCCTGCGATGCTGCCGTCAGCCGACTCCACATTGCTGCCCGTGATACCGATGGACGGACGACCTGCCACATAACCGTTGGAAATCAGCTCATCCACAACCTCCTTGGCGGTGTTGATCGGGATGGCAAAGCCCATGCCCTCGACCGAAGCCTCGCCAAAGCCGCTGCTCGACAGCTTGGCGGAGGTGATACCAACTACCTGACCGTACTTATTGATCAGCGCGCCGCCCGAGTTGCCGGGGTTGATAGACGCGTCGGTCTGGATCAGGGTCATGACGCGGTCGTTGATGGTCACGTCACGGTTGATGGCGGAAATGCGGCCGCCGGTGATCGTGTTGGCAAACTGTACGCCGCCGGGCGAACCGATCGCGTACGCATATTCACCGGGCTGCAATTCATCCGAGTCACCAAATTCTGCGGCGGTCAATGTGCCTTGCGGCTCTACCTTAATGACCGCCAGATCGGTCTGCTCATCCGTGCCGATGATGTTGGCATCATACTGCGTGCCGTCGCTCAGCTGCACGGTGACACTCTGCGCGTCCTCCACGACGTGGTTGTTGGTGATGATGTAGCCGTCCTCACTCATGATCACGCCCGAACCGGAACCCGTCCCGCTCGCGGTGGTCGAAATGACCGACACGATGGACGGGCTGACCTTTTTGTAGATTTCCTCGCCCGCCAGACCGTTGACCACATCGTAATTATCCGGGTCAAGGTCAGGTGCTTCGTTGATCTGCACGGTGGGCAGGTCGCCCGCCTTTGCGCTCGCCGTAACGGCGGCACCGTCACCCGTGTTTACCATATGCCCAATCAGCGCGCCGCCTGCAAACAACAGGCACGCGGCTGCAACGCTGCACAAGCCGATAACAATCGCTTTCCCGTGCTTTTTCTTCTTCGGAGGCTGCGGGGTGGCGCCCATCGGGTCCTGCGCATACGGCGCGCCGCCATATGGCTGCTGGTGTTGCTGCGCCTGATGGTAAACCGGGTGCTGTACCGGCGTCTGGTATGGCGTGCGCGGCTCCTCCTGCTGCGGCTCGGTGTACTGCTGTCCTGCTGCGGTCTGCTGCGGTTCGCTATGTTCATCGCCGCGCGGATCCGGCGTCATATTATTATTATTGAAGTCGTCCATTGTAATGACCTCCCTATCGATTTTGTGATTTCATTCTAACCTGCCATTGTGGCGGTTTGTTGAAAACAATATGAATATTTTTTGAACAAGCGCAGACAAACCGCCCGCTCCACCGTGCGGCATACACGGCGAAACAGACGGTTTATCCGTTATTTCTGAGGATTTTTCGCGCCTCCCGGCAACTGCTGGGGCGCCAGCGGCAGCGTAAAGGAGAATTCGGTCTCGCCGCCGTCCGACCGCACGGAGATTTCGCCTCCGTGAAGATTGATGATATTCTTGACAATATACAGGCCCAGCCCCGCGCCGGTTTTATCCATCGAACGCGAACGGTCTGCCTTATAGAATCGTCCGAACACATGCGGCAAATCCTCAGCCGAAATGCCGATGCCGGTATTGGTGATGGAAAAAGCACAGACCCCGTGTTCGGGATGCGCCCGCAGGCACAGCCGGCCGCCTTCGTTGATGAATTTCACCGCGTTATCCACCAGATTGTACACCGCGCGGTACAGATGGTCGCGGTCGCCCATGACGATCAGCCGGTCGTCCAGTTCGCACTCGACCTCCAGATGCTTATGCTCGATTTTCTGCTCAAAGGACAGGATGATCTGGCTGGTCATCTCGGAGAAGTCAAACGGCGCCGGATTGAGGATCAGCTCACCCGACTGGATTTTGGCTGCATCCAGCATCCGGTTGACCATGCGGGACAGGCGGCGCGTCTCCTCCGCGATAATGTGAAGGTATTTGTCGCGTTGCTCTACCGGGATCGTACCGTCGATCATGCCGTCCACAAAGCCACCGATCGTGGTCATCGGGGTTTTGAATTCATGGCTGACGTTGGAGATAAAGCCGCGTGTCAGCTCCTCGAGCTGGTCAAGGTCGCGCGCCATGTTGTTGAAAGACACCGCCAGTTCATCAATCTCATAGCAGTGATTGTCCTCCGGCACACGCACATCGAAGTTGCCCGAAGCAAACTCCTTGGCCGCCGCCGCAATCACCTTGAGCGGACGCGTCATATGCTGCGACAGGATAAAGGACAGGATGAGCGCCACTGCCAGCGTGATCAGCAGGATCAGCACCAGCGTCTGCGTGGAGTGGCGCACCACTCCTGCGGCGGTGGCGTCCTGCGTATAGACAAAGACCATCGCGCTGGTTTCTCCGTCGTCTCCCTGCACGCGTGTGCCGACTGTATAGCTGGACCGGTCACCCAGCACACCCAGCTGGCCGACCTCCGCATAGCTGCCCGTCTGGCGCACCTGCTCGGCCACCTCCTGCGGAATCCGCCACCCCGACATTTTGGCGGCTTCTCCGTCCGGTCCGGCAAGCATTTGGATCACGCCATCCCGGTCGGTCACATAAACGGTGATCGAATCCTCCTTGGCCACCGTGCCGATGGACAGCATGTAGATTTCGCGGATGACATCGGAATCCGTGCCCAGCAGCAGCCGGGTCTGCTCCGCCAGGCTCTGCACGGTTGTGCGCAATTCCGCCTGCTTGGTTTGCAATGCGTAATTGCCCATCTGATAGTAAAACACGCTGCCTGCCACTGCAAATGCACAGACGATCAACAGCAGGTGCGTGACATAATTTTTGAAAAAGAAGCTGCGTCTGCCCATGGTTTACTCCTTGGTCTCAAATTTATAGCCGACGCCCCACACCGTCTTCACTTCCCATTTATCCGAAACGCCCTCCAGCTTTTCGCGCAGGCGCTTGACATGTACATCGACCGTGCGCGTATCGCCAAAGTAATCAAAGCCCCACACGTCGTCCAGCAGCTGCGCGCGCGTAAACACACGGTTCGGGCTGGAAGCGAGATAGTACAGCAGCTCGATCTCCTTGGGCGGCGCGTCCACGCGTTTGCCCTTGATGATCAGGTCGTATGCCTGCTTGTCGATAACCAGATTGTCAAACGTCAGCTTTTCGGGCGCGTCGTCCGGCGCCATGCGGCGGAACACTGCGCGCACACGTGCGATGACCTCCGGCATCTCCAGCGGCTTGACGATGTAATCGTCCGCCCCCATTTCCAGCCCGGAAACACGGTCAGCCGTCTCGCCCTTGGCCGTCAGCATGATGATCGGCACATCGCTTTCCGCGCGGATCTCCTTGCAGACCGCCCAGCCGTCCATCACCGGCATCATCACATCCAGCAGCAGCATATCCGGCTTTTCAGACTTCCACATTTTGATGCCTTCCACGCCGTTTGCCGCTTCGACCACCGCATAGCCCTCGCGCTCCAGATACAGCCGCAGCAGCTCGCGGATATTTGCTTCGTCTTCGACGATCAATATCTTTTTTTCCTCTGTTCTCCCCGACTTTCCGTAAGTATGTTTTCATTATACCGCCTTCGCGGAAAAAAAGCCATGAACATTCTGTAAAAGCGGGAAGAATTGCGTCCCCCGCGCGGACATGCTATACTGGAAGCATCAACGACAAAGGAAGGTCGCTTATGTCCCAAACCGTCCCCCTGCACATCATCGCGCGCATCCGCAGCGATTTCCCAACCAAATTCGGCATCCCGCGGCAGAGCGGGCTGGCCGACGCGCCCGCGCGCATCGTGTTCGAGCCGGAATACCGCAACGCAGACGCACTGCGCGGCATCGAAGGGTTTTCCCATCTCTGGCTGATCTGGCAGTTTTCCGAGGCCGTGCGCGACGGCTGGTCGCCCACGGTGCGCCCGCCCAAGCTGGGCGGCAACCGCCGCATGGGCGTATTCGCCACGCGCTCGCCCTTCCGCCCGAACGCTATCGGGCTGTCCTCGGTGCGGCTGGACCGGGTTGAACTGCACACGCCGGACGGCCCTGTGCTGCATGTTTCGGGCGCCGACCTGATGGACGGCACGCCGATTTTCGACATCAAGCCCTATCTGGCCTATACGGACGCGCATCCGGAGGCATCTGGTGGCTTTGCGCTGCAAAACCGCGACGGTGTGCTGCAGGTGTGCTGCGCTGATGCGCTGCTTGCCCGCCTGCCCGCTGGGCGGCGCGACGCGCTGCTCGCTATCCTCGCACAGGACCCCCGTCCGGGCTATCAGCACGAGCCGGGCCGGGTGTACGGCTTCCCGTTTGCGGGCTGCGAGGTGCGCTTTTCGGTCGAGGGTGACACCCTGACCGTACAGGACATTACCCCCGTCCCATAACATAGCAAAAAAACCGCTCCCAAAAGAGCGTTGCCATAAGAAAACATGAAAAAAACCAGTAAAATCAATGTTTTTTAGGGCAGCGGAAAACGGGGCAGGTCAAAACAACTGAATAATCAGGCAGAAACAGGGTGTTGTCAAGCATGAC
>CALWEB010000143.1 GCA_944376955.1 uncultured Agathobaculum sp.
CCATGGTGATCACGGTCAGCACCAGCGCGCGCGGGCCAAAGGTGTATACCGCAACACACAGCGCGGGAAGCAGTGCCACGAGCACATCCAGCATCAGGCTGCGGGTATCGTCATCCGCCTTGATATGTGGTGAGGAGGTGACGACGACTTTACTCAGATCATACATTTTCGTTTCCCCTCCTTACTTCTTCTCGGCCTCAGCCTTAGCCTTTTCAGCATCCGCCTTGGCCTTTTCCACCGCACGCTTGGCCTGAATCTTGCCCTTGGTCAGGCGGAACTGCGCGACCAGCGGGATGCGGGCCGGACAGACATATGCGCACGAGCCGCATTCGATGCAGTCCATCACGCCGCACTCAACGGCATTGTCCAGATCGTCCTTCTTGCCGTACAGGTTCATGTAGTTCGGCAGCAGGTGCATCGGGCAAGCGCCCACGCATTTGCCGCAGCGGATGCACTGCGGGTCGGCCACGCGCTTATCCTCGTCGCCGCAGAAGGCAAGGAACGCATTGGTGCCCTTGAAGATCGGGATTTCGAGCGAGAACTGCGCAACACCCATCATCGGGCCGCCCATCAGCAGCTTGTTGGGGGCTTCCTTGAAGCCGCCGCAAGCGTCGATCAGCTTTTCGACTTGCGTGCCGATGCGCACTTCGAGGTTTTTCGGCTCGGCAATGGCGGAGCCAGACACCGTTACGATACGGCGGATGACCGGCATACCGGTGGTAAAGCGGCGGTAAACCGCGCCCGCGGTATCTACGTTGAACACAGCGCAGCCTGCGTCCGCCGGCAGCTTGCCGGAGGGAACCTCACGGCCGGTGCAAGCATTAATCAGCTGCTTCTCTGCGCCCTGCGGGTACTTACACTTGAGAGGATAGAGCTTGAGGCGCGGGTCGTCCGCGATCAGCTTCTCGATGCCCGGGAAGGCGTCAGACTTGTTCTCCTCGACCGCGATGATCGCGTTCTGCACGCCCATGATGTCGGCCAGCATCTTCAAGCCGCCGATCACTTCTTCCGGACGCTCGAGCAGCAGGCGATGGTCACTGGTTATGTACGGCTCACATTCCGCCGCGTTGATGATGACCGTGTCGCACTTGCCGATACCGGACTGGATCTTGACATGGGTCGGGAACGTTGCGCCGCCGTGGCCGACGATACCGGCCGAACGGATGCACTCGATGCGCTCCTCATTGGACATGGACGCAAAGTCATACGGATGCACGGACTCGTGCAGGCGGTCCTCCCCGTCGTTTTCGATCACAATGGACAGCACCTTGCTGCCATTGGGATGCAGACGCGGCTCCACTGCCTTGACCGTGCCGGACACGGTTGCATGGACAGGAGCGCTGACAAAGCCGCCGGCTTCCGCGATGGGCTGTCCCAGATCCACGGTATCACCGACCGAAACGATCGGCTTTGCCGGAGCGCCGATGTGCATGGAAACCGGCAGGATCACCTGATCAGGCAATGCCAGCTTCTCGATCGGCTTGGTGTTTGTCGCGGCCTTGTAACCCGGATCTGCATGAGTACCGGGGTGAATGCCGCCACGGAACGAATACACCATGTTTTTCACCTCTCTATTTTTTTGCGCAAGAAGAACCTGCGCCGAGGGGGCGCGGCTCCATCTTCATAAAGGAAATGGTAAGGCCGTGCCTTGGCGCAGCCTTACAAAATAGATTATACTGTTTCTTGCACCAAATAGGCAAGTCCAAAACACAAAAAATTTGACCAAAAAACAAAAAATCTTTGTGCGGCTTGATTACCTGCTGGTGTTTTCTCTACCTTCTTTGTGAACAAACTGTAATTTGACAGTTTTTCCATCCATCCCCAGACGCGAAAAACGGCCGGCGCACTTTGGCGCCGGCCTGTCAGCCTGATTGCCTGTTTTCGCGATGGGAAATCACCATTTTGAACCGGTATCCCGTCCATCTGTCATTCCATTTGGCTGAGCTTCTGGAAATGTGTATGCAGTTGGTTGGTGGCTTCGTTGATCTGCTGCGCCGCTGCCGCAATTTCCTGGTTGCTTGCTGCCAGATTGCTCAGACGCTCGTTGACATTCAGCGCGATTTTACGCAACTGTTCTACATCTTCTGTAATGACATTGAGCACCGTGCTGATCTGCGCCTTGTTGCGATTGCTTTCGCGTGCCGTCTCCTGCGTGGACTGGCTGAGCGAGCGCACCTCATTGGCCACCACGGCGAACCCCTTGCCGGCCTCGCCCGCGCGTGCCGCCTCGACCGAGGCGTTGAGCGCAAGCAGATGGGTGTTGCTGGCAACCCGCTCGATGCCATTATTATTCTGCTCCAGTGCATGAAGCAGACCGTTGATCTGATCGACCACCTCGGTCATTTTGGTCGTGCATTCCACCACTTGCTGCATGGATTCATTGATCCCAACGCTTTCATCCGCTGTAGTGGCGTTCTGTTCAGCCATATTGGCGATCGAGCCGGTCAGCATATCGAACTGCCCATTGGCATCCTGCACCATTTCACGGATCAGACGGTTCTTTTCGCGGATATCTTCCGAAATGCGCTTCATTTTTTCCTTATCGTCTTCAACCAGATGCTTGATGTAGTGGATGCAGCCCTGCGGGATGTTGCAGTGGTTGAAGATCGCCTGCGCCATTTCCCGACAGGTTGCGTAACCGCACGCGCTGCAGTTGATGGACTGATCCTCTGCGGTGTGCTTCTCCATCCGGTGGAAGATCTGCTGTACCTGCGCCTCCTGCGGCACAAGGAATTGATTTTCCTGCGACCGGTCGGTGTACTGCCGCAGAAAATCCTCCAGTTTCAGCTTGGAAAATGCACGGTTGAGCATACGCAAGCGCGCGCCGCAGCTTTTTTTGCCGTTCCAAAGCCCTTTCCCTTTGGCCTGATGTTCGGCTTTCTGCTGACTGATCGCATACAGCATAGCATCGTCCCCGCGCTTGGATTCTTCCACCGCCGGGCCGTCGATGCAGCCATTCTCGCAGTTGAGTACATCGACCAGGAACGGCACCGGCCGGCCGCCACTGACGCGCTTGGCGTATTTGTGCAGCGTTTCGTAAACCTTTTTCTCGCCCTCGCTCTGCTGTATGAAGACCTGCTCCCCGCAAAACCAGCGCACATTCTCTTTCAGGCCGCCGGGCATGGGGTAAATGCTACCCAAACCGGACACCAGCTCCTCTTTTACCGGCGTTTTACCAATGCCATGCCGGTTGAGGTAACGCATCAAATGATCAAACGTCACATTATACTGCACAAAGCCATGCGTATTGGGATCGCTGATTTCTGCTTTCTTTGCAATACAGGGCGACAGGAAGGCAATTTTGTCGCTGATCCCCATATATTTGCGCGCATAGATCGCCGCGCAGAGCAGCGGGCTGTGTACCGGCATCAGCTTGGGCAGCAGTTCGGGTATGAAGTTCTCGATATAACGTACCACGGCCGGGCAAGGCTGGGAAATCCCGCCCTCAAACTTGTTCTTCTGAATGTACTGGATATATGCCCAGGT
This sequence comes from uncultured Agathobaculum sp., assembly GCA_944376955.1. Lineage (GTDB taxonomy): Bacteria > Bacillota > Clostridia > Oscillospirales > Butyricicoccaceae > Agathobaculum. The sequence goes on from CALWEB010000143.1 coordinate 3,487, forward strand.
GGTGATATCTGCGCCAAACGCCACACTGATGACATGGTTTGCGCCCATCTGCTGCAACGTTCCCAAAATATACCGATAATTTTGCGGATAGTTGGCCACCAGCGCCGGTGCATACAGAATGGAAATTTTCTCCCCGCGGCGCAAATCCTCAAAGAAGCGTTCGGTGTCGTCGGAAAATTCGCGCGCGTGATGTTCGCACGCATCCAAACACGCGCCGCAGGCGATACATTTGGTGGGATCGACATGAACAAATTGCCTGTCTCCGTTTTCTACCACGGAGTTGGCCGTCAATACCGGGCAGGCGGCAATGCAGCGGTTGCAGCCGATACAGTTATCATTGGTGTAAACTAACCCGTTGGTACTTATATTCATGGCTTTCCTGCTTTCTGCTGTTATTCGCATTTTTGTACAAAGCGCGTCACTTTTGTATCGCTTCTTCCTGCTGATATTATACGGCAGCTTGTGCAACTTGTAAATAAGCTCTCCTTCATTTTCTGGTATTTTTGTGCGAAATTCCCTTTTGTGAGGATACTGCCTCATACGTCCGTATCTTCCGTGCTACTGCCTGCAACAGCCCCGCCAATCCGTGTGACGCCTTGCAACCTTGCAAAACCAAACTGCCCCGGTTTGCACCTTCCGTGCAAACCGGGGCAGTTCATCAAAAATCAAGCCGAAAGTTTTTGGATTCCATTTGGTTTGTTACTGCTTGGCATCCAGCGTTGCGCACTTTTTCAACGTGTTATGCGACAAACTGAATGTATCTCTGCAAAATCGCAGCCACCTGTGCGCGGGTCGCCTGACCCTGCGGAACAAGGGTGGTATCGGTAATGCCGGTGATCAGGCCGTTTTCGACCGCCCAAGCCATAGCTGTCTGTGCATAGCTGCTGACACTGGAAGCGTCAGTGAACCCGCTCAGGCTGCCTGAAACAGTCGGTTCGCCTGCATAACGGTACAGCATGGTTGCCAACTGCTCACGCGACAAACGAGCATCCATATTGGAACCATCGGACACGCCATTTGCCATCGCCCATTGACGGCCTGCATCATACCAGTCATCGCCTGTCGAGGTGTCTACCCCCTCATAGCGCGCCAGCACCGTAACGATCATCGCGCGGGTCATGGCCACCTCCGGCGAGAAGGTATTCTTGCTGGTGCCGCTGAACAGCTCGCGACTAGTCGCAAACGCAACTGCATCTGCACTCCAGTGACTAGTCGGCACATCAACAAAGTGCGTGCTGTTATCCAAAATTTTTACGGTATCGCCGTCTGACAGTTTAGCAGTCACGCCTTTTTCTGTCGTCAAGCTGTCCTTAATAATTTCTTCCGAGCCATCAGCCTTGACGAGTACCGCTACTGTGCCAGCTGTTGCATTTGCCACTGGGATCTCTACCGTAACGCTGTTTCCAGATGCCATGGAAACGGTAACGGTTGGTGCATTTTCCTGATCGGTCGTGACAGGGACTTCCGGTATCGGCACTGTGACTGCGCTGCCACTCTGTTCTGCCGCACGGATTGCCTCTCTTGACAGGTAAGCAGTGCTGGATACGCTGCCGCTGTGATCTACTACGGTTACAGAGCGGGAACCGTCTTCATTGTTCATAGTTGTCTGACTGGAACCGTCAGTTTTCTGCACCACTTCTGTCTTATTGCCATCAGCATCCGTCGTAGTAGTGGTTACAACGCCATTCTTTTCCGTCTCAACCACTTCCTGAGATCCATCGAGATACTTTGTTGTCTCGATCGTGGAGCCATCCGGATGGGTCACCGTTGTGGTGGTTGACCCATTCGGGTTATGCGTCGTTTCCGTGGTGTTGCCAGAGGAAGAACTGCTGGACGAACCACCGCTGGACGAGCCGCCTACATATGTCCACTTGGCATACAGCATCAAATCACTTGTGATCGGTGTATTGAATTGATATGCCGTGGTCAAAGAGGCATCCGTATACCAACCGTCAAAACGATAGTCTGCCTTAGTCGGCGCATTCGGTTCAACTGCTAGGTTACCTTCCGGAACCGTCTGACTGGGCACCGTGCTGCCGCCATTGCTTTGGAATGTAACGGTAAATGCCTGTACCGTGTTATCCCTCCAATGCGCAGTCAAGGACAAGTTCCCGCTGACTGCTCCGGCTGGGATGATCAGATCGGTTGCCGGCGTATCCATCCCCTCGTAGGTCCAACCCGCAAACACAAATCCATCGCGTGTCGGGTTTTGCAGCGTCAGGCGATCTTCCACCGTGTAGGAGCCCGGATTACCATCTGCGTTGATGCCACCGTCCATCTGATAAGTAATCTGATAACGGATCGCTTCGAACTGCGCCGTAACAGTCACATCATAAGGCGGCATTCTGAAGGTGGCATTCTGCTCAACCGGGATGGTTGTTTCCGGATCGCTTGTCTTATAGACCTTGATCCCGTTCTCCTTGAGCGCATATCCCGTCTTCGGTTCAGCCTTTACCTGAACCAGCTCACCTTCCTGTGCTGTCTGTGCATCCACTGTGATAAGCTGACATCATTATTGGTGCCATTTCTCGGATCGTAATAGGCAAAGGTGCTGTCGCTGCCGTCAAACAGGTTGGACTCGTTTGAATTGCCACCCTGCAAGATCCAGTCGAAAGTCTTGATCAGCGACATCGTAAACGCATTGGGGTTGTATTCTTCCACGACAAACTCGAAGATTTTTACCCATCCCGATGTCTGTGTTTTATTCCGCAGGCGGATGTACTGTGCCTCGATATTGAGTGTACTCAGGTCGATCTCTGCATTGCCGCTCACCGTACCGCCCGGCACCTCGGTGTAGTTAGTGCCATTCGTCGAATATTCCAGCACGCCATCCGTGATCTTATCATTCCCGCCGTCCTGCGTGATCTGTACACGGCCCAACTTTTTAACTTCTCCAAAATTGATGCCAATAAACGCTTCTGCCGGAACCTTATCGCGTCCCGGATTACCGCTAGGCAACTGCGGATTTTCTGCCAGGTGCACATAAGAGCCAGTATTGCCATCCAAGATATTATTCAGATTACCGCCTGCCACACGCACATTGTCCGACTGAAACGCCGTACCTGTCAGGCGTGCGGGACCCTGCACCTCGTCCGCAACTTCCTCGTTGATCTGGATTTCGCGCACGGCCAGCCAATTCCCCGATGATGCCGTCGTGACCATCCAGATCCCCATCACACCGGTCAGGTTCATATCCACCTTGCTCAAATTGTTGCCGCCGCTTGCAAACGTGCCACCCGGCACCTCCTGCCAAGCCTTACCGTCCGTCGTGTACTCCAGCTTACAGGCAGGCAACCGATCCCCATTCGTAGCATTCGTACCCGTCAGGAACGCCACACGGTCTACATCCACCTTGCGGCTAAACGTCACACCAATATAGTCGTTCACTTTTGGGCCTCTTCCAAAATGAATGTAAGAAGAGGGGTTATTATCCAACATACTGCTGCCGCTGCCGCTATAAATTTCGCTGCCAAAGCTATGGATGGGCGTCTCGACCAGTTTGGTCGGGTCGAGGATGAGCTCCACCTTTTTGCCCACCATCGACAACAACGCCTTGGTAAACGGCTGGATATGCTGTACACCAACCTCTGCGTATTGCGTGCCGTTTACATATTTGAATCCATGCTTGTTGGATGCCTCGTACAGGGAGTTTGCCGTCGTATAATTGCTGACAATCAGACTGGAGTCACCGTTGTTCTGAATCGCCTCGAGCGCATCCAGCAGCTTCAGGTTCGCTTCTGTCACTTCTTCCCACGAATCCAGCCAGTAAATGATCTGGTTGCGGATGCGTTCGTTGCCCGAAGCCTTGTAGGTACCCGCCGCTTCCTTTAAAGTAGTGAAAATTTCCTTCAGTTTCGTAATATCTTCCTGCGCTACCGCAGCGCCGCTGTTGAGGTTATTGCGCACCCGGGTCAGCAGATCCTTGATCTCTACCGACTCTTCCAGCTTTACAACGCGACTATCCATGGCTTGGTTAATCATGTGCTTGGACATCTCGCGCAGCGCAGCAGAAGCCGGCGTCTCCTCATAGCTGCCATGATCAACATATTTGAAGGAATCAATCCACGCCTGATCAGCTTCATCCTTCGTCCAAATATGCCAGGAGTAACAAGCATTACCGAAAATGGCAACCTTGGAAGGCTCTGATTGCTGCATCGGATTGAGGATGATACCCTGAATATTCTGCGGCTGCACACCAACCTGCAGGAAGTTCGTGTAACCACCCATGATCAGTTGCCGCTTGGAGTTATCCGAGCAGGGTCAGTTGATCCACAGATAGGGACCGCGGCCTACCCAGTTCGTAAAATTCTGGGTGAAATTTTGCGAAACCTCGCCCCAGACCTTACCGCCGGTGACAACCAGCGGCACGGTTTCCGGCATATTCTGTCCAAAATACTTCAGCTGTGCATTGCCGCTGCCATACATATACGCATTGGGGCAGAACGGGATCGTGGTTTTCAGGCCCGGGTACTTCTGCTGCATCTCAGGCGAAGAAACCCAATCCACCAAATCCTTCATCAATTGGGTTTGCAGCTGCCAGCCCGTCGCGTTATCGCCGCCCGGCACGCCGGCGTCATCCGCCAGAACCGCGATCTGCCGCACACCGTACTCCATGGTCTGCTCGAACTTCTTTTTCAGTGTCTCAAGCGACGCAGCATAGTAAGAATCCTTGGGGACGCCTGTGGTGTCCACAATGCCAAAATACGAGGATTTCGGTGCAACAGAGAAATTGCTGGTCTGGGAACCGCTGTTTGTACCATTCCACGGGGTAGGTTCGCCGATGTAGTCGAAGCCCGTCCAAACAAACTCACCAGCAT
>CALWEB010000144.1 GCA_944376955.1 uncultured Agathobaculum sp.
AAGCACACCAAGGAGCTTTACCGGCTGGTGTATGCCCTGGCCGAAAACCACGGCAGCAATTACTTTACCACCCCCATTAGCATTTTGAATATCGTCAATGCCCTGGGCGCTTCCAAGATCGCCCGCATTGTTACCGATTTCAACCCCGATGTTTTGGTCTGCACCCATGTTTTTGCTGCGCAGCTGATCAATGAAGTCAAAAAACGCGGTCTGCTCTCGACCACGACCATCGGCATCATCACCGACTATACCATCCACCCCTATTGGGAAAATGTGCCGTATATCGATTATGTCGTGACGGCCAGCGAACTGCTGCACCATCGTGCGCTGCGGCGCGGCATTGAACCCAATCGCCTGCTGCATTTCGGCATCCCCATCCATCCCAAGTTCAACCATGAAATCAGCCGGGAGGATGCCTGCGAACAGCTTGGGATCGACCCCAACCGCCCCACCATCCTGATGATGGGCGGCAGCATGGGCTATTCCAACCACCGTAAACTCATTCAAAGCCTGTCGCTCATCGGCATGGACTTCCAGCTGCTTGTGGTGTGCGGCAACAACAAGCGGCAATACAGCAGCTTGGCACGGGCACTTGACAATTATGACGGCCCCTGCTCCATCTATCCCTTTGGCTTTGTCCACAACGTCGAAGTTATGATGAGTGCATCCGACTGCATCATCACCAAGCCCGGCGGCCTGACGGTATCCGAAGCGCTGGCGAAGAATCTGCCCATGATTCTGGTCAACCCCATCCCCGGACACGAGGAACGCAACGTCGAATTCCTGCTCAACAACGGCATCGCCCTGCTGGTGACCAAGACCTTTTCGGTGGACGAAGCCGTCTATCATCTGTTCCACAACCAGCCGCGTATCGCCAGCATCCGGCAGACCATGCACGCCGTGGCCCATCCGGACGCGACCGAACGGCTGTGCAACTTCATTTTGGATATGCCCCGGCGTTCCTAAAAACAGAGAACCCGCACCAACTTTGGTTGAAGTGACCCCAAAAAGTTAGACAAATATTTCTGACGGAAATTGTTCAAGCAACCGAAAGGGCTTGCTGTCTGTGAATTGCAGGCGGCAAGCCCTTAAGTTTCGCCTTTATCCTGTGGTTGTTGTAGTAATCCAAATATTTTGTCAGCTCCTGCTTGAAGTGATCCATGGACTGAAACTCTTGCAGATACAGCAGCTCGCTTTTAAGCAGACCAAAGAAATTCTCAATTACGGCGTTATCCAAACAGTTACCTTTTCGGCTCATACTCTGCCGGATGCCCTTCTCCCGCAGCATCTGCCGGTACAGTTTGTGCTGGTATTGCCAGCCCTGATCGGAATGAAGGATCAAATTCGTCCCATCTGGAATCTTTGCAAAAGCCTTGGTGAGCATGGATGTCACCGTGCTCAGCAGGGGACGATCCGAAATCGTATAACTGACCAGATCGCTGCTGTGCAGATCGAGAATCGGAGACAAATAAAGTTTTTGGCCAAATAGATGGAACTCTGTTATGTCCGTGACCCACTTCTGATCTGGCTTATCTGCACGGAAGTCCCGATTCAGCAGATTCGGCGCAATTTTTCCGACTTCACCCTTGTAAGAACGATATTTTTTCATCCTGACACGGCAAATCAATCCCAGTTCTCGCATGAGCCGCTGGACAGTCTTGTGATTTAAGGGCAAATTGCGGTTATGCAGCTCTGCGGTGATGCGACGATAACCGTATCTTCCTTTGTTTTCATGGTAGATTGCCGTGATTTCTTCCTTAACAGTTTTGTACTTATCTACACTCTTCATCCGCTTCAGATGATAGTAGAAGGTTGCACGGGGCAGTTGAGCGATTGAGAGAAGGGTTTCAAGCGAATGTTTTTGCCTTAGTCTTTGAACAATCAGGGCTTTTTCTCCTGACGCCGCTCTCTTTCCAAAACCAAGGCTTGCAAATTTTTTAAGTAATCGATCTCCGCGCGCAGCCGCTGATTCTCGGCAATAAGGTCTTCTTCAACCGCCTTGGACATCTTGGCCGACCGGCTGCCTCTTTTTCGTCCTCGGTGTTCTATCGCCAATCCTTCCGCCCCTTCTTCAAGATAGATTCGCTCCCAGCGTTCGATGATGCCATGGTCATTGATTTCAAACCTTCGCATCGTTTCGCGGACACTTAAGCGTTCCTCTCGCATCGTTTCTACTACCGTTTGCTTAAATTCCGGTGTGTAGCGTTTATTCGGTATTCCTTTCGGCATAATAATGCACCCCACTTATTATTCAGTATATCATACTGTCTAACAAATGGGGTGCAGTTCACGCTTCTGCGGGGCATTTTTCTTTTACTTCTTATACACCAAATCGGCTTCGGTCCAGTTTTGCAGCACCGGAATCATGTTGGCTGCAATCTTCTTGGCGCCTTCCAAATCATGCAGCTTATAGTTGCCGCACTCAATCCGGCTTGCACCCGGACTCTCGCCTTCATATTTTGCAATCAAATCCATGCTCTCGCGTCCCAGTCCGATTGCAGCCGCCGGCGCCAGGACACAAACCAGGAAATAAAATCCGGTCTGGCAGCC
>CALWEB010000145.1 GCA_944376955.1 uncultured Agathobaculum sp.
TCCGGAAAGTTATAGGTGCGGATGCGCTCCGAGCGGTCGCCGGTGCCGACCTGACTTTTGCGGTCGGCTGCGATGGCGGCCTGCTGCTTTTCAACCTCGGCTTCATACAGGCGGCTGCGCAGCACGCGCAGCGCTTTGTCCTTGTTCTTGTGCTGGCTGCGCTCGTCCTGACATTCGACCACCGTACCGGTCGGGATATGGGTCACGCGAATGGCCGAGGATGTTTTATTGATATGCTGGCCGCCCGCGCCCGATGAACGGAACGTATCAATCCGCAGATCGTTCGGATCGAGATAGAAGTCCACTTCCTCGGCTTCCGGCAGCACCGCGACCGTCGTGGTCGAGGTGTGTACGCGGCCTTGACTCTCGGTTTCGGGCACACGCTGAACGCGGTGGACGCCCGACTCAAACTTGAGCCGCGAATACACCTTATCGCCCGCCACACGGAACACAATTTCCTTGTAGCCGCCCAGTTCGGTCTCGGACGCGCTCATCACTTCGGTCTGCCAGCCGCGCTTATCGGCATACATCGTGTACATGCGGTACAGGTCGGCGGCAAACAGTGCGCTTTCCTCGCCGCCCGCGCCGCCACGGATTTCCACGAAAATATTTTTGTCGTCGTTCGGGTCTTTGGGCAGCAGCAGGATCTTGAGTTCGTCCTCCAGCCGCTTTTCCTCGGCTTTCGCTGCGTGCAGCTCCTCCTGCGCCAGCTCTTTCATGTCCGGGTCAGACAGCATTTCGGTCGCGTCCGCGATGGTTTGCTGCGCCTGCTCATAGGCGCGGTAGGCCATGACGATCGGTTCGAGCTCGTTGCGCTCCTTGAGCAGCTTTGCCGCACGGTCGGGATCGTCGTACAGCCCCGGCTCGGACAGACGGGCTTCCAGCTCGTCCATGCGCTGGCACAGCCCCTTTACTTTTTCAAACATGCGTTTCTCCTTCCCCTCAGACCGTCCACCGGCCGGTCAGCATCAGCCCAAGGATCGAGCAGTATTCGCGGCAGCGTACGGCAACCCACTGGCCGGGGTACGGTGTGGGCGCGGGCACGCCCAGCCCTTCTTCATAGCCTGCGCGGCGCAGCAGCACCTTGGCGCGCGCGAGGTGGTAGTCGCTCGTGACCACCGCCGCAGTATAGTCCCTCTGGCCGCGCGCCTCAACCGTTTCGATCAGCGTGCGCGCGTTTTCCAGATTTTCAATCGTGTTGGTGGACTGATCCTCGCGCAGCAAGCGCGCGGGATCAACCCCTTTTTGCTCGGTCAGATAGGCATACATCGCATCCGCTTCGGTACACGGCTCGTTGCCGCCCTGTCCGCCACACAGCACCGCTTTGCTGTCCGGATTAGCGGCCAGCAGTTCCGCTGCGGTATCACACCGCGCGGCCAGCGCCGCAGACGGCTGCCCGTCCGGATTGACCAGTGCGCCCAGCACCAGATAATAGTCCGCGTGCGTATCCGCTTCACTCGGCTGCATCCCCGCCTGAATCACGAAAAGCTGAATCGCGGCAAACGACACAACAAACAATGCGAACAGCACCCGCCCGACCACCGCCAGCACGCGGCAGACGCGGGATTTTTCCCGCAACCGCAGCACCAGCCACATCCCCGCGCAGCAAAACGCGAGCGCAAGGAAAAACACCGCACCGAAGCGCGACGGCGGCCACGGCAGCTGGATAATACCGCCCACGGCGAACACCGCTGCGAGCGCCAGCCAAAATTTGCGTTCGGTCATTGCTGTAGTTCCTCCAGTTCGGCCGCAACGGCTTCCCATTCGTCCATCTTGGCGGCCAGCGACTCATCGCAGGCTTCCTTTTCGGTCATCAGTTCCAAAAGCCGCGCCGAGTCGGACGCGGCGTCGATCATCTGCTGTTCCAAATCGGCAGACTGCTGCTCCAGCTGGGAAATCTCCCGCTCGAGGGTGTTCAGCTGCTTCTGCAAATTTTTCGTGCCGCCCGTGCGCTTGGGTTTTTCCGGCGGACGGGGAACGTCGTCGAGCGTCGGGACATCGGGCTTTTTGCGTTTTGGCGCGGGGACGGGTGCCGGATTTTCCGGCATTTCCCCTTTTTCACGGTACTTCAAAAAATCGGAGTATGAACCAATGAAGTCGATCAGCTGCCCGTTTTCCAGATACAGCACACGGGTTGCGAACCGCTCGACAAAGTAGCGGTCGTGCGAGACGAATAACAGCGTGCCATCGAACGCCTCGACCGCTTCCTCGATCCATTCGCGGCTGGCAAGGTCAAGGTGGTTGGTCGGCTCGTCAAGGATGAGGAAATTGAGCGGGTCGTACATCAGCTCGCACAGCCGCAGGCGGCTTTTCTCGCCGCCGGACAGCATTTCCACGGTTTTCATCTGCTGCTCGCCCGTAAACTGGAACGAGCCGAGCCGGTTGCGGGCAACCTGCATAGACACGTTTTTATCATAGATCAGCGTGTCGATCAGGTTGCGGTGCGGGTTGGCGAAATGCACCTGCTGGGGCAGATAAGCAGGGCGCAGCCCCACGCCCTTGCGGATAACACCGTTATCCGGTGTTTCCTCCCCCAGCAGGATTTTCAGCAGCGTAGTTTTGCCCGCGCCATTCGCGCCGAGCAACGCAACCTTCTCGCGGTTGCGGATGTTGAAGCTGATATTGTGCAATATTTCCCGACCATCGTAAGCTTTTGTAATATCCCGAACCTTAAGCACTTCCTCGGTCTCGTAGTTCGGGTCGCCGAAGGTGACAGTCATGCGCTTTTCGGTCTTGGGGCGGTCGGTGACCTTCATGCGTGCGATGCGCTTTTCGATGGATGCCGCACGCTTGGCCAGATGCTCGGTGCCATGCTCGTGCATGGCACGGGCAGTCGCCTCGAGGCGCTTTTTCTCGGCCAACTCATGTTCGTGATGCTTGAGCTGTTCCTCGCGGCGGCGTTCGCGCTCAACCGCGTAATACGAATAATTGCCGTTATAGAAGTCACAGGTGCCGTCGTGGATCTCAATAACGCGGTCGCAGCACTGGTCGATGAACCAGCGGTCATGGGAAATGATCATCACGGTGCCGCGGTAGTTCTCCAGATATTCGCCCAGCCAGTCCACCGCTTGCATGTCCAGATGGTTGGTTGGCTCGTCGAGTAACAGGATGTCGGTCTGCTCCAGAATAATTCGGGCGAGGTTGATGCGCGTCTTTTCCCCGCCGGACAGCAACGCAAACTGCTGCGCGCGCATTGCCGGGGGAATGTCCAGACCGTTGCACACGCGGTTGATCTCGTAATCGCGGTTATAACCACCGAGGATTTCCAGACGGGTTTCCAGCTGCGCGTACCGTTTGAGCAGGGAAGCGTCGTCCGGGCGGCGGGTCATTTCATCGGTCAATTCATCCATCGCAGCAGCGACTTCATCCGACTCACGGAAGGCGAGGCGCAGCACGTCCTCGACCGTGGATTCCGGCGGGAAATCCGGCATCTGGTCGATCACACCTGCGGTTTTTCCCTGCCCGAAGGACACATGCCCACCGTCGTAAGGCAGGCGACCGGTCAGGACGTTGAGGAGCGTGGTTTTGCCCGCGCCGTTCGCGCCGAGGATGGCCACTTTTTCCCCTGGTTGGATGTCAAAGGAAATATCCTGTAAAATCAGCTTGTCGCCATAATATTTTGTCAGATTTTGTACGGAAATGTCAGCCACGTTTGCGGCTCCTTTCGATATTTCGATAATCAGTATTATTATAGCACGTTTCCTATGCGTCGAAAACCCCAAAACACTGCTGTGCGTGGTTTCGCGCCGCAAGATACTTTTTCGCGCCGCAAGGCGCCATAAAATAGAAAAGAACCGCCAAAAGGCGGTTCTTTTCATAAAAGCCGAGGACACGTGCCTCGGCTTTTATACAAGGAAGCGATTTTGTGTGCCGCATTGGCGCGCAAAATCGCACAAAGGCTGTGTCCGCGCGTTTGCGCGGCACAGCCCCCTCGTTTGAACCTGTACGGTTCAAACGAAACTTTTTAGTATCGCATCATCGGAATCTGGTGCGGTTCGGACTCACCCGCTGGCAGCAGCATGGCGGTAATATCCGGCCGCCCGGTTTCAATAAAGTTCACCCCGCTGTGGATCAGCCCGGCCAGTGTGCGCTCGTTGTTGGTCGGCAGGCTCATGGTGAACAGCCCCGCCTGCTTGCAGGCGCCGATCAGCCGCGGCGTCAAGTCCCCGGCTGCAGCACGGATGCCAAACAGGCCGGTTGTCTGCGCAGCCTGCACCAAAGCGTCAATGTTGTCCGGCAGCGCGGGCAGTTCGCCCATGATATGCAGATCCGGGTTGGCCACGGCAATGCGCGCTGCCTCCACCAGCCCAAGGCCAACGAAAATCGTATCATCCAGATAGTTGACGTGGCGCAGCGTCATGCGCAGCTGGGGCAGTAGCGTCTGGTTATGTACCGTAATGGCGATCTTTGCCTGACAGGTGCGCGCCAGCTCGATGGCCTGTCCGGCCGGAATCAGCTGCGGCGCTGCCTGATGCAGTTCCGTATAGCTGTAATCGGCAATATTCATCTGCGTGCCGTCGGTCGCCACGCAATAGCCGTCCGACGAGAGTACCGCAATGCCATCCGCAGTCATATCGACCGACAGGCAGCAGCCCTTCGCCCCCTCCTCGTTGCCGGCAAGGATGGATTCCAGCCCATCCCGCTCGGTGTCCATACAGCCGACCGAGGACAGGACAAAAATCTCCTTATTGGTATAATACAATACCGTTCCCCTTCTTTCTGCTTACAGGGTTTCTGGCTGCTCGTACTCCACGCCCATCGTATCGACGGTCACGGTTTTCATTTTCTGCTCCTGACGGGGGCGGTCATGCCAGTCACGCGGGGTGTTGACGATGCCGTCCACCACGTCCATGCCCTCGATGACCATGCCGAACGACGCATATTCGCCATCCAGATGGGGGGCATCCTCGGTCATGATGAAGAACTGGCTGCCCGCAGAGTCCGGCGCCATCGTGCGCGCCATGGACAGCACGCCGCGGGTATGGTTCAAATCATTCTGGAATCCATTCGAGGTAAACTCGCCGCGGATCTCATAGCCCGGGCCGCCCACGCCGGTGCCTTCCGGGTCGCCGCCCTGAATCATAAAGCCCGGGATCACGCGGTGGAAAATCGTACCATCATAGAAACCCTTCTGAATCAAGGAAATAAAATTGCGCACCGTATTGGGTGCGACCTCGGGATACAGTTCCGCGCGGATCACGCCGCCCTGCTCCATTTCGATCGTAACAATCGGATTGTTCATTGTATATCACTCCATCATCGCGGTTTTCAAACGTATATACATGTATTGTAACAAATTTCCCATAGAACAGCAAGTAATGTTTCCATAATGAAACTCTATCCCATCATTCCCCATGCTGTGGTCAAAAAATCCACTTTATACACAGATCTTTCCACAGCCTGTTTGGGGATAACCTTGTGTACAAAGTGGATAACTTTCAGTAATTGACCCCACCGGCGCGCCTAATGCCGCGGTAATCCCGTTTACGCATTGTAATATTGCCTGTGGAAAGAATGCCGGACGGATAAACCTGTGCAAAACGCGGCACACTGAATCTGTGAACACTTGTGCATAAAAGGAGGGGCATTATGTCGGAGGAAAACCCAAGCATTCAGGCACCGGAAGAAAACAATATTGCCGAAACCGGTTCCATCACAGCGAAGACATCGCGCGGCACGGTACACTGCATCACGATTGTCGGCCAGATTGAGGGGCATATGGAGCTGCCCGCGCAGAACAAAACCACCAAATACGAGCATCTGATCCCGCAGATCACCGCCGTTGAGCAGGCGGAGGAGATCGACGGGATGCTGGTGCTGCTCAACACGGTCGGCGGCGATGTGGAAGCCGGGCTTGCCATTGCTGAATTGATCGCGGGCATGACCAAACCGACCGTCTCGCTTGTGCTGGGCGGCGGGCATTCGATCGGCGTGCCGCTGGCGGTTGCGGCGAAAAAGAGCTTTATCGCCGCGTCCGCGGCCATGACCATTCATCCGGTGCGCATGAACGGCACGATCATTGCCGTGCCGCAGGCATTTGAGTACCTTGCCAAAATCCAGGAGCGGATTGTGGATTTCATCACTGGCCACTCGCACATCACCTCGGAACGCCTGCAACGGCTGATGCGCGAAACCGGACAGCTGACCGCAGACGTCGGCACGGTGATTTCCGGCAAACAGGCGGTGGAACTTGGCCTGATCGATGCGGTCGGCACACTGTCTGACGCACTCGATGCGCTCTATGACATGATCGGCAAAACACCGGAACCCTGACATAACAACAAAGGCCCCGTCACCCGACGAGGCCTTTTACTTCCAAATATCCATAAAATCTCTTTTCCCAGCAGGATCTTTCCCGCTGTATTTATTTTTTCTGCACGGACGGATTCTTTTTTTGTTCCCCTTCCGTTACCCTGCTATGGCTTCTGCCACCTGCATCGGAATGAAACCATACTCCGTTCCGCTTTTGCAGTTTAATGAAGCTATCCATTTTTACCGGCGATGCTTTTTGCCCCGGTCATCCTTTCGCTTCGGTATCCCGAAAGCCATAAGCCCGGTTTGCGCGATATAATTTGATATCTTCGGTTGACTGCTTTTTTCTTTTCCTGTTTTTCAGGAAACTTTTATCCTATCGTTCACGGGAGTCACCCGACTGCGGTTCGTTTGGTAATGAACATTTTTAAGTCGTTTACCTTTCTTACATTCGGGAACTCTATATGAATGATTCAATGCGTCTCTTACTCGGCGGGGATCGTTCGATTCTGTTCCTGCTTACCCGAACCACTTTCAGCAAGTTTTGATATCATCTCAATCTTGTGCTCTGGTTCGCTTTTGCGGCATCATACTCATCAGTATGCCCATCGGCCATTGGATGCGCACTATTTTTGGTTTTTGCAGGTATCGTTACGGATTTTTCATTCGCCAACGCATCTTTTCAGGGTTCTTTCATGCACGAACCTTACTTTCCTGCTGCCTCGATCCACTTGCATCGTCAGTATGTTTCACGGATGGATATCACGAGGATAGCTTCCTCAAAGGTGCCGTTCCTTACTTCATTCAGAAGTCGATCGCGCTTTTCAGGCGGTTCGTTTTCACTTTTTGGAACTCGCTCATTTTTATAGCTATCACCTTGATCGTTTCGGTTACAGCGTCGCGGCGAGTCCCGCGAACGGATAGGATGTCTCTTCTGTTACCATTGGACTCACCTCTTTCTCCGGTCATATTTGGCTTTACGCCAGTCCTTTCAGAAGAAGAATGGGTTTCGCCTTTTTTGTAAAGCCCCTGCTTTACTTTCCCTCTCGGTGTTTGCCCTTATCTTTTCTGTGACATTATAATATCATCAACATTGCACAACGTCAAGTATTATTTTCTGTTTTTTCATGGTTAATTTGCACGAAAGAAACCGCTCTCTTTCAGCGTTTTCCCTCTTTCCAAGGCATAAGGAATTTGTTATAATGGTATTGTTGGGTGTTTTATACGCCCGGTTCGTTGTCAACACCAAAACGCTGTCTCGGGGGTCGGTTCGACCCCCTTTTTTCAAAGGAGGAACAACAACATGGATATCTTCAGCTTCTATATGCCGACACGCCTGTTTTTCGGCCCCGGTTCCGTAAAAAAGCTGGCACGCGCCCGTCTGCCGGAAGGCCGCGGCCTGATCATCACCGGCGGCACCTCAACCACACGTCTGGGCTATGTCGCCAAGGTGGCCGACGCGCTGGCGGAAGCCGGGCATGAAACCATCGTATATAATAAAGTGCAGCCCAACCCGACCATCGAAGGCGTGCGTGAATGCGCGGCGCTGTGCCGTGCGGAAAAAATTGCGTTTGTCGTTGGCCTGGGCGGCGGCTCGTCGATCGACACGGCCAAGGCAGTTGCGATCATGGCCACCAACGAGGGCGACTGGTGGGATTACATCCACGGCGGCACGGGCGGCGGCAAGCGCATCGCCAAGGCCGGCCTGCCGATTGTCGCCATCCCGACCACGGCGGGCACGGGCACGGAAGCCGACCCGTTCACGGTTATCACCAATGGCGAAGAAAAGATCGGCGGGGGAGGGGAGAAGTGCTTCCCGACCATTTCGATCGTCGATCCTGACTTTATGATGACCGTGCCGCCGCACCTGACCGCCTATCAGGGATTTGACGCGTTCTTCCACGCGGCAGAAGGGTATATTGCTACCACAGCGTCTCCCATCAGCGAAATGTTTTCGCTCAAAGCCATCGAACTGATCGGCCGCTCGCTTGCTACTGCCGTCCACCAAGGCGGCAACGCGGACGCGCGCGCGGACGTGGCGCTGGCCAACACGCTGGCCGGATTTGTCGAAACGCTGTCCAGCTGCACGGGCGAACACGCCATCGAACATGCGCTGAGTGCATTCCATCCGGCGCTGCCGCACGGCGCAGGACTGATCATGATCTCCAAGGCATACTGGAGCCGCTTTACGGAGTCTTCGGGCGACAAGCTGGTGAATATCGCCCGCGCACTCGGCCACACGGATGCCAACAAGCCGGAAGACTTCCTGACCGCGCTTACCGACCTGCAAAAACGCTGCAATGTCAGTGAGCTGCGCCTTTCGGGCTACGGCGTCCAGCCGGAGGATTTCGGCAAGATCGCGGACAACGCCATCGACACGATGGGCGGCCTGTTCCGTGTTGATCCGCAGCCGCTTGCGCGTGAGGATATCATCGGCATTTTGGAGGAAAGCTACCAGTAAACTTCGATCGAACCGTACAGGTTCGATCGAGTAGGCCGTGCCGCGCTTGGCGCGGACAAGGCCGAAGCGAGAAAAAGTTCCGACGATCGAAACTTTTTCTCTTCCTTGTATCAAACGCCCGGCAAAGCGGGGCGTTTGATGAAAAAGCCTGCGGTTGCAGGCTTTTTCTATCTGACTGCGCGCCTAACGGCGCGAAAGGAGGCTCTCCGATGAAAAATTTGCTTCTAATTGCGACCGGCGGGACGATCGCCTGCCGTGAAACGGAAAACGGCTTGTCACCCGCGCTGGGTGGCGCCGAACTGCTCCACTTTGTGCCGCAGCTGCGTGATTTCTGCACCGTGGACGTGCGCGACCTGATGCAGCTGGACTCGACCGACCTGACCGCCGCTGACCGGCTGGCTATGGCACAGGCGGTGCGGCGGGACGCCGACCGCTATGATGGTTTTGTGATCGCGCACGGCACCGACACGCTGGCCTACACTGCCGCGCTGCTGTACCACCTGCTGGCCGACCTGCCAAAACCGGTCGTCCTGACCGGGTCGATGCTGCCCATGGGTGCGCCAGAGTCGGACGCGCCGCGCAACCTACTGGATGCCTGCCGCGTTGCGGCAGACGGGCGCGCAGGCGTGGTTGCCGTGCTATGCGGCAAAATCCTTGTGGGCAACCGGGTGGTAAAATTCCACTCGACACAAATCGACGCCTTTCTCTCGGCCGGCGTGCCGCCGCTCGGCGCGGTTGGGTCGGATGGCAAAGTACGCTGGGATGTACCCGCCGCGCCGCCCGCGCAGGCCGCGCCGGACACACTTGACCCGCATGTGCTGCTCATCAAGCTCACGCCCGACCTTGACCCGACCTTTTTCGCTGCGCTGCACGGCTATCCCAAGGTGATACTGGAAACCTTCGGTGCGGGCGGCATCCCCGCGCGGCTGGAAAACGCTGTGCGCGCGTTGATCGAAAGCGGCACGCGCGTCTATATCACCAGCCAGTGCATCGCGGGTGGTATGCGGCTGCACCACTATGCGGTCGGCCGCCGTGCGGAGTCGATGGGCGCCATCTCGCTCGGCAGCCGCACGACCGAAGACGCGCTGGCCGCTGTGATGTGCGGCGAGGTGTAAGGCACCGCTGTTTGCTGGGCTTGTCCGTTGGTCGCTCCCCGCAGGTTATGTTTATATTGCACAATTATATATTTCTTGTTTTGTGCTATTTGTTTGTTCGACCCATTGTTTTCCACAAAAAAGAGTGGTAGGATATAGACAAATCATAAAAGAAAGAAGGCCGCAATATGAATAAGTTTGCAAAGGCGATCATCCACATGAGCGAATCCACCATGGAGAACAGCAGCTACGTCCGCGGTCTGTTCCGCACCTATGGTATTCCGGTTTCGCGCAAAGACAATGCCCCGCAGGACTGATTCCCCGAGGCATTCGATCTCCAATACCACAGGGAAATAAACAGGAAACCCGGCCGAAAGCCAAAGCTTTCAGCCGGGTTTTTTCTGCCTCAGGGATGGTTTTGGATGTTTTCCCGATAATAAGCTTCAAACAGGTGCATCATCAGCCCCTTGCGGCGATTTTCCCCCAGATGGCGCAGGTATTTCCAGCAGGAAACCGCGGTGATCAGGCCGCCCACCGTACACACGATGATATCGCCCATCGTATCGCCCACACCGGTCAGCGCCACCTGCTGCGGGTCTGCGCCGGAGAACGACACCAGATACTCCCAGATCTCCCACAGCACCGCGCTCATCATGGCGAACATCCAAGTATAGAGCGAAGCGTTGAACGCATCCGCAGGGTCGAGCGCATGCCCCGGCTTTTTGGCGAAATACACCGCCGTCCCCAGCACGGCAAACAGGAAACCGGACAGGAAATGCAGGATCTTGTCCCAATAGGGGATCAGCTCATAGCCGCCAAACAGGCTGGCAAACGACACCGCTGCCAGCACAAACCAGTCGAACACGGTTTCGAGCAGATAAACCGGGCGCAGGCGGCACAGGCGGTACACTACCCGCGGCACCGCAGGCAACAAGAACGCCGCCAGCACCAGCAGCATGTTGTACACCGTCGCGTCCCGCATCATACAGCGCACCGCCGCGCCGGCCGTGAACACATAATAGAAGATCAGCGTGCCATTCCGCACGCGACGCATCCGTTCCATCCTTTCCACCCTCATTTATACTGCTGATAGGCGGCAACGGCGAGTTCGTCGCACCGGTTATTATATGGGTTATCCGCGTGTCCCTTCACCCAATGGAACTGGACTGCGTGTTTGTCCAGTAAATCGAGCAGTTGTCCCCACAATTCCGGGTTTTTGGCAGGTTTTTTGTCGCTCTTCACCCACCCTTTGGCGCGCCAGCTTTTCGCCCAGCCCTTGGTGATACCATCAACCACATACTTGCTGTCCGAATACAGATCCACCGCACATGGCTCCCGCAGCGCTTCGAGCGCGGTAATCACGCCCAACAGCTCCATGCGGTTGTTGGTGGTGGAAGGTTCGGAGCCGGACAGCTCTTTTTCCTTCTCCCCGTATTTCAGGATGGCGCCCCAGCCCCCCGGCCCCGGGTTACCCGAACAGGCGCCGTCGGTATAAATCGTTACGTTTTTCATGCTTCCTCCTGTCATATTGGTCGGGAAATAACAAAAGCCACGAAATACCGTGGCTTTTTTGTTCTTTTTAGGCAATCACGCTGGCCGGCGCTTCCACCTGCTCATAAACAATGCTGATGATGGAAAGCACTACCATCGCCGTTGCGCGGCAGATATGTATCAGGTCATCGTTGATGCCATGCCGGCGGCCGGGCGCGCGGTATGTGTCGTGCATCGAGCCGATGCGCGCGATCAGCGCATCCACAGAAACCGGCGGGATGATCGGGCTGGCCCATTGCTCAAACCGGTCTTCGGTCATGCGGCGGCGGATCACCAGCGCCACGCGCTTTTCATACAGGTAATGCGCCAGCAGATTGCGCTCATAAATATCATCATTGTGCGGAAAGGTGAAGAAATCGGTCATATAATGGCAGATTTCGCCCAAATCCACCGAGAGATCGCGGCCATTGACCGGGCCGATGGTATACTTTTCCGTAAATACACGGATCTTATCCATCACCTCGTCCATCATGATCGACGGGTTGTGGCGCTTGGTCAGGTACGTGCCCGTCAGGTCGGGCTTTAAGTTGCCGTAGACAAAACCGCTTGCATCAAATGTGACGCCGCAGGTCTGCTCAACGTAATCCAGTAACAGATGTGCAACGCGAATATGGGATATGGAATCCATCAGCAATCCTCCAGACGGAACACACATTTCTTAACAACATCTTAATGTCCGGGTCGATTTGACAAAACCCCGAAAACAGTTTTAGTATACCACAGTTTTTTCGCCCTGTCTTGGTTTTTTTGAAATTGTAACGAAAACAACACAATTTCTTTCATTTTTTGCTGTATCCACTAACAACATAAAGGGAAATTTGGTTATCTTGCCCGAAATGCTTCGTTGCGGAACTGGATTTTCCCCTCCAGCGCCTGCCGCAGCCGCTGGCACATGGCCTCGCGGTCACGGTTGAGCGTACCGGCCAAATTAACATAGTTTGAGGCATGGTTGGCACGGAAAATACTGCCTTCCGCATCAATATGCTCCAGCAGGACAAGCGTCTCGTGCGCAATCTCAATCGGGTTCATCAGGTAGAAACGGCCTTCCTGCCAGTCGCGCATCAGCGGCGTTTCCAGTTCAAAGAGCAGCGTCAGCAAGCCGATATATTCGGGCTTCATGCGCGAGAGCGCCTCGGCGGTCTTGACCGCGTGTTCTTCGGAAAGTTCGGTCGAACCAAGGCCTGCGATGCAGGTGACCGACAGTTTCATGCCCGCCGCTTTCACCATCAAGCCTGCGCGCACGATCTCGTCGGCCGTTTCGCCCTTGTTGACGCGGCGCAACACCTCATCCGAACCGGATTCCAGGCCGAGGTAGATCATCTCCAGTCCCAGCTCGTGCAGCAGGTTCAGTTCCTCCTGCTTTTTGACCAGGATGGACGCGGGCGAGCCGTAACTGGTGACGCGCTCGCACTCGGGGAACACCTGCCGGATATAACGCAGGATCTCCGCCATATGCTCGGCGCGGCACATGAGCGCGTCGCCGTCCGCGAGAAAGATGCGCCGGACGTTGGGATACATGCGGCGCGCCTCGTCAAAGTCGCGCTTGATGTCCTCCAACTTGCGCACGCGGAAGCGTTTCTCCTTATACATATCACAGAAGGTGCATTTGTTGTGGCTGCACCCGATCGTCACCTGCACGATCAGGCTGTACGCCTCAGAGGGCGGACGGAATACGCGGCCTTCATACTCGATCATGGGGGTTCCTCCTTGCTTTTTGTCAAAAAACAGCGGACGGAGGGGAAATCCTCCGCCCGCTGCCGCTTATTCTTCGGTTTTTTCTTCTTCGGAAGCCTTTTCCTCCGCCGCCTCTTGCTCGGCCGGCTCATCCGCTTCCGGAGCCTGCTCGTCGAACGAATCCTGATAGGCGTCATCCACTGCCGCGCATTCCTCCGCGCAGGCACAGGAAGCACAGTCGGACTCGTCGCGCATCATTTCCTCCAGCTCGTCCATAGCCTTGAGCTCCGCCTCGTGGTAAACTTCCTCTTCGCGCTTTTTCTGAAGCAGCACAAGCGCCGCCGTCGCGCCGGCCGCACATGCAAGGCTGGTCAGCAGCAGGGTCGCTTTGATTTTCGTCGAATTTTTCAAAGAATCCACTTCCTCTCAAAGTGATGCGGAATATTTATTTAACTTTATCATAC
>CALWEB010000146.1 GCA_944376955.1 uncultured Agathobaculum sp.
TATCTTCACCCGCCAGCTGCACAAAACTGCCGCGATGGGCATAGGGGCCGGCGGACACCACCGGATAGCACAGCACCGCCGCATACGGTCGGTGCAGCGTCAGATCGGTGCCCCTTTCAAACCAATCCGCCCGGTTCCAGACGGTTGCCAGCGTGCCTGCCAGATGCGCGCCCGCAGAAAAACCGCCGACCGCAATGCGGGTTTCGTCCACACCGAAGCGCGCCGCGTTCTGCCGCACCCACGCGACCGCTGCGGACAGCGTGCGCACTGGCCGCGTGCCGAGCGGTGCGTCCGAACAGTCATATTCCAGCACAAACGCCTCAATCCCGTCGCGCGCAAACGCTCGCGCCACCGGTGCGCCCTCGCGGATCGAGCAAAATTCATAGCCGCCGCCCGGACAGATCACGAGTGCGGGCTTTTTCTCCCCTGCCGCTGCGCCGAAATGCGTCAAAACGCCATGCGGCAGTGGTATCCGTTCCATCATATGCCAGCCCTCCTATGCCGCAGCGGTCAGATATTATACCGGTTGCGGATGTCGATGCGCGCCAGAATGCGCTCACTTTCCGGTTTTTCGCCCACCAGCAGGTAATCAAGCAGCAGCTCCACCGGCCGCACGCCCTGCAAATGCGCGTCCTGATCAATCAGGAAATCAATCAGCCCGGCGCGGATGTTTTCCGCATTCGCTTCGGACAGGTCATGGCAGATCAGATGCACTTTCCCTTGCAGCCCCAGCTCGCGCAGCGCATCGCACGCACCGATCTGCCCATTGACCGAAACATATATTCCGCGCAGGCCGGGATGTTCGCGCACCGCACGGCATACAATATCATGTGCCAGCTGCTGATCGTCCCCGCAGGTCTCCGGCGGCAGCAGCTGCAAACCGGGAAAATGCGCCGCCGCTTCATCGCAGAAGCCTTCCACCCGCTGCCGGTGGGACAGGTTGTTTTCCTGACCTGTCACCACCAACACCTCGCCGTCCCCGGCGAGCAACAGGTTCATCAGCCCCGCGCAGGCGCGGCCGCAGGCATAGTTATCCGAGCCGACATAGCATAGACGTCCGGATTCCGGCAGGTCGGTGTTAAAGGTGATCACCGGCATCTGCTCGGACAGCGCACGCAGACGCGCGCGCACCGCGTCATCCTCCACAGGCGTGATCGCCAGACCATCCACCCCCGCTGCAACCATTTCGTCGATCACGGCAAGCTGGCGCGCCGCATCCACCCCTTCGAGGGGACGCAGCAGCACCTCTGCGCCCTCGCTATTCAGGCGGGTGCAGGCACGGCGGGCCTCCTCAAAGACCATGTGCATAAACATGGTTTCCACCGACTGCACAATCACACCGATTTTGATCGGGTGTTTTGCCAGCGCCAGCATCCTGCCCGCGCGGTTGGGCCGGTAGCCCATATCCGCCGCAATATGCCGCACGCGCGCGGCCACTTTGGGATCCACCCGGCCGCGGTTGTTCAAAGCGCGGTCCACCGTGCCGCGCGAGACCCCAGCCAGCGCCGCGATCTCTGCCAATGTAACTGCCATTGATTCACTCCTGTTCTATCGTCCCATAGCTGGGACTGCCGTAACCATATCCGGTTTATCCACGGTTCATGCTGCCGCCCAGCGCCACCGCGATCTCATCGCACGCTGTCAGCAACGGACCGCGCAGCGAAGCGATGCGCTCATCCGACATGCGGCTGATTGGCGCGGACACCGAAACCGCATAGGACGCGCGGCCGCGGTAGTCCGGGATCGCCGCTGCAATGCAGCGCACACCCAGCTCATTTTCTTCATCATCCAGCGCATAGCCCAAACGGCGTACGCGCTCCAGCTCATGGAAAAACGCATCCTCGGACACAATGGTATGCGCGGTCCACGGCTTGACATCGCTTTCCTGCCACAGGGTGTGTACCTCGCTGTCCGGCCAGGTGGCGAGGATGGCCTTGCCCACCCCCGTGCAGTACAGCGGGCGGCGCATCCCGATGCGCGAAAACATACGGATCGCACCGCGGCCGCTTTCTACCTTATGAATATATACGATGTCGCGCTCCTCCTGCATAACCAGATGCACGGTCTCGTCCGTCTCCCGGCCAAGCCGCTCCATCGGCAGGCGCGCGCGCTCCACCACATCCAGATTGTCCATGATATAACTGCTCAGCTCACACAGGCGCATACCCGCACGGTAAATGCTGGTCGCCGCATCGCGCTGCACGTAACCGCGTGTACACATACTGGACAGCAGGCGGTGTACTGTACTCTTATGCAGGCCGGTTTCCGCCGACAGCCCGCCAATCGTCATCCCGTTTCTGCTTTTGCACAACAACTCCAACAGGTCGAACGCACGGTCGAGCGACTGCACAGACGAGGATTCTGCCATAACGAGGCCCCCTTCGTTCCACATTATAAAACCATGTTCCATTTTAATGGATTTTCACCAAAAACACAAGAGAAACTTTGCACAGATTGTTTACGAAAAACTCTTGCAATCTGACGGTAAAGTTTTATAATAAAAGCATCAGGCGGATTTATGAAACACTATTCCGTAATACGAAACATGGAGGATGAAAGCAATGAATGAGATCGAGAAAAAGTTTCAGTCCATCGGTGTAGTACCTGTTATCAAGCTCAACAATCCGGAACGTGATGCTATCCCGCTGGCCAAAGCTTTGATCGCCGGTGGTGTCCCGGCTGCCGAGGTCACCTTCCGTGCTGCTGGCGCCGCGATTGCCATCAAGCTGATGCACGACAACTTCCCGGAAATGTGTGTCGGTGCCGGCACTGTTCTGACCACCGCACAGGTTGACGAAGCCATGGCTGCTGGCGCAGAGTTCATCGTTACCCCCGGCATGGATCCCGAAATCGTTGCTTACTGCCAGAAGGTCGGCATTGCTGTTTTCCCCGGCTGCAGCACCCCCACGGATTACCACACCGCCTACAAGTTCGGTCTGGAAGTAGTCAAGTTCTTCCCTGCGGAGCAGTCCGGCGGCATCGCCAAGATCAAGGCGATGAGCGCACCGTTCCCGATGTTCAAAGTGATGCCGACCGGCGGCATCAACCTCAAAAATCTGGCAGACTATATCAAGAATCCGGTCATCGCTGCCTGCGGCGGCTCCTACATGGTCACCGCCGACCTGATCGACAATGGCAAGTGGGACGAAATCACCGAGCTGTGCAAGAAGTCGGTTGAGATCGTGAAAGAGGCGCGCAATGGTTAAGTATTCGCTCGCGCACATCGGCATCAATGCTGCCAACAAGGAAGAAGCACAAAAAGCCGCCGAGATGTTCCAGACCCTGTTCGGTTTTGCGCTCAAGGAGGGCAACAGCTCTTTCTTTGCCGGCGACATTGAACTGATGAAGGAGCCCTACATGGGCAAAAACGGCCACATCGCCATCGGCACCCCGGATGTGGCGGCAGCCAAGGCCGAGCTGGAAACACGCGGCTTTGCCTTCAACGATGCCACCGCCAAGTTCAAAGCGGACGGCACGCTCAACGCCATTTACCTGACCGATGAAATCTGCGGCTTTGCGATCCATCTGGTCGGCAAGCAGTAATCACCCAACATGACGGAGGATAAAAACATGAAAATCGTTACTTTTGGCGAGCTGATGGTTCGTTTGCAGCCGTACAACTACGAGCGTTTTGTACAGGCTGACCATCTGGAATTCACCTTTGGCGGCGGCGAAGCCAATGTTGCCGTTTCGCTGGCCAACTACGGTCTGGACGTCGCTTACGTCACCAAGCTGCCGGCACATGCGATCGGTCAGGCGGCAGTCAACTCCCTGCGCCGCTACGGCGTAGATACCAGCATGATCACCCGCGGCGGCGACCGTGTCGGCATCTACTACAACGAAAAGGGCGCTTCCCAGCGCGGCTCGGTCTGCATCTACGACCGCGCACACTCCGCGATTCAGGAAGCGACCACCGCTGATTTTGACTGGAACAAGATTTTTGAAGGCGTGGACTGGTTCCACTTCACCGGCATCACCCCGGCGCTCGGCCCGAACGTGGTTGACATCTGCCGTGAGGCTTGCCAGGCTGCCAAGGCACATGGCGTTAAGATCTCCTGCGACCTGAACTACCGCGGCAAGCTGTGGACCCGCGAGCAGGCGCGCGAGGCCATGACCGACCTGTGCCAGTATGTGGACGTTTGCATCTCCAACGAGGAGGATGCCAAGGATGTATTCGGCATCGAGGCCGAAGCGACCGATATCTACGCAGGCGAAATCAATCGCGAGGGCTATAAGTCGGTTGCCAAGCAGCTGGCAGACAAGTTCGGCTTTGAGAAGGTTGCCATCACCCTGCGTGAGTCCCACTCCGCGTTTGACAACGGCTGGAGCGCCATGCTGTACGACGTGGCATCCGGTGAATACTGCTTCTCCAAGAAGTACGACCTGCATATCATCGACCGTGTCGGCGGCGGCGACTCCTTCGGCGGCGGCCTGATTTACTCCCTGCTGACCGGCAAGACCACCCAGCAGGCGGTCGAGTTCGCGGTTGCAGCTTCCGCTCTCAAGCACTCCATCGAAGGCGACTACAACATGGTAACGGTTGCCGAGGTTGAAAAGCTCGCCGGCGGCGACGGTTCCGGCCGTATCCAGCGCTGATTTTTGCCAGCCATTCCGGCGTTGCCGGAGTTTCCATCATATTGATAACCATCCCTATCCTACAACAGCAACATGCCCGTGCCTTCTCCAGCACGGGCATGTTGCTGTCAGGCGGAAAAAACACGCAGAACCTTGCAGGATATTTGAATTTTTCCTTGACAGAGGCTACAAATATGAGTATAATATATTTTGTCGTCAGAACCTGCCGACAGAACTTTTTGATGGGGGCGTAGCTCAGCTGGGAG